>JAJXYV010000094.1 GCA_021780435.1 Pseudomonadota bacterium | reverse complement strand
GGGGGTGTATATCGATTCGATTTGGGTGGCGCAAGGCGCCGCTTGGAAAAATGTCGCCAGCCGGAGAAAGTTTCTCTCCTCAGGCAGCGAGCAGCCGGGTCACCTCATTGACCAGGTCTCGCAGATGGAATGGCTTGGACAGCACCTTGGCCTGGCGCGGAGCCTGATTGTCGGGGTTGAGCGCCACCGCGGCAAAGCCGGTGATGAACATCACCTTGATGTCGGGATCGAGTTCGGTCGCCCGGCGCGCGAGTTCGATCCCGTCCATTTCCGGCATCACGATATCGGTCAGGAGCAGTTCGAACGGCTCTTCCCGCAAACGATTATACGCTTCGAGGCCATTGTCGAAGGAAACCACCGAATAGCCCGCGTTTTGCAGCGCCTTGACCAGAAAACGACGCATGTCGTTGTCGTCCTCGGCCAGAAGGATCTTCACCGATGGGTCAGCGTGGTGATTCATGTCGTCCTCTTTTTCATTCCTTCGATAAAGCCCCACCGTGGTAAACAACAGGTGAAATTTCGACGCAAAGCGGTGAAAGTTCACAGCGTCCGCAGTCCCCGCCCGCCGCTTTAGCGCTGGACAAGGCGCGCCAGCGGCATCATCCTTGCAAATTCGTGAACGAACCAGGTCGCGGAGAGACGCGCGGAACATATGGGAAGCTTGACCGGGACATTTGCGGCGGTGACAGATTACGCCGGACCGTACTGCGAGACGATCGAGCCGGAGCGGCTGTCCTCGCCTCTGGTTTTTTCCTCGCCTCATTCGGGTCGCGCCTATTCCCGCGATTTCCTCGCCGCCTCCGATCTCGACCTCCTGACCCTGCGCAGCTCCGAGGACGTGGCGGTCGACGACCTCTTCTCGGCCGCGCCTCTCCATGGCGCCCCCCTTTTGCACGCCAATTTCCCGCGCGCCTTTCTCGACGTCAACCGGGAGCCCTATGAGCTCGACCCGAAATTATTCGGCCATCCCTTGCCCGAATACGCCAATCCGCGCTCATTGCGCGTGGCGAGCGGCCTGGGCACCATCGCCCGGGTGGTCTCGGAAGGGCGCCCGATCTATCGCGCGCCCCTGCCCTTGAGCGAGGGGCTTGCGCGAATCGAGCAATGCTACAAGCCCTACCACGCCATGCTTGAAACGCTGATGAACCGTTCTTGCGAGAAATTCGGCGTTGTCTACCTGATTGATTGCCATTCCATGCCGTCACGCATGCCGACGGGCGATTCCCGCCGCCCCTATGAGCCGGTCAACGCCGATTTCGTCATCGGCGACCGCCACGGCGCCAGCTGCGACGCCGGCTTCTCACATCGCGTCCATTCCCTGCTGGCGGGCATGGGCTACCGGGTCGCGCGGAACAAGCCTTATGCCGGCGGCTATATCACCACCCATTACGCCTCCCGCTCCCGGGGCTGCCACGCGCTGCAGATCGAAATCAACCGCGCGCTCTATCTCGACGAGGCGACGCTGCGGCCCTTGCCTTCCTATGAAAGCCTCAAGGCCGACCTGACCCGTCTGATCGCCGAAATCGCCGCCACTGGCGCCCATTGGCGGCAGGCGGCGGAATAAGCGGCCACGCAAGACCGCCAAGCAGAGGAATCGTCGATAAAAAAAGACCGCCGACGCGTTCGCCAGCGGCCCAAGTCAGGGGAGGAAACGCCCAAGGAGGGCGTCTGCGGCGAAAAGGCGCCGCGACGCATCATTATTTATTTGCATCGCGAAAAATTGCAAGACGAGACGACGGTATTTCCTGAAACGCATGGCCCAAATCCAGCTCGACCTTTGCTTTCATGTTGAGAAATATCATATGCTAGGCCGTTGTTTGTATTGTAACAAATCATGAATGGCCGCCGCGCGCGGCGCTTCCGCGCCCTGTACTTTGGTCGGAGAAAACGCGATCCTCGCCGCGGCCCTTCGGCGGGGCTGGCTTTGACGGCGGCGACATGGCATGTCTCGTTGAACGAAAAGCCGGAATGGGGGGAAACAGCAAGATGACGGCGGTGGATTTCCTGCCTTTTGTCGATCGCCTGGCGCAGGTTTCGGGCGAGGCGATCATGCCTTTTTTTCGCACGGCCTTCGCCATGGAGGACAAATCGGGCGGCGGGGTGTTCGATCCCGTGACCGAAGCCGACCGCGCCGCGGAAGCCGCGATGCGCCGCCTGATCGGCGAGACCTTTCCCAACCACGGCGTGATCGGCGAGGAATTCGGCGCGGCGGGAGAGACGTCCGATTACGTCTGGGTGCTCGACCCCATCGACGGCACCAAGAGCTTCATTTCCGGCCTGCCGCTTTGGGGCACGCTGATCGGGCTCCTGCACAAGGGCGCCCCCTGCTATGGCCTCATGCATCAGCCTTTCACCCGCGAGAAATTCTATGGCGACGGGGCGGAAGCCCACTGGCGCGGCCGCGGCGCCAACGGCGGCGAGGCGTCGCGCCGGCTCTTGACGCGCCCCTGCGCCGGGCTCGACCGCGCCACCTTGATGACCACTTCGCCCAAACTGATCCCGGAGCCCCTCCGCCCCCGCTACGAGATCCTTGAAAACAGGACGCGGCTCGCGCGCTATGGCGGCGATTGCTACGCCTATTGCATGCTGGCGGCGGGCCACGTCGATCTCGTGGTCGAGGCGGGCTTGAACATATACGACATCGTCGCCCTGATCCCCATCGTGCGCGGCGCGGGCGGGGTGGTGACGACTTGGGATGGCGGCGATCCGTCGAAGGGCGGCGCGATCGTCGCGGCGGGCGACAAGCGCGTCCATGAACAGGCGCTCGAGGCGCTCAACGCCTGAAAATCTTCCGCCGACGGGTCAACTTCCCGGTCGGTCCGCGGCTTCCTCCGCCGCCCGATGAAGGAAAGGCTCGCCCGGCACGAAGGCGTCGAAGGCCGCCCAGAATTCCGAGCGGATCCCGGCGCGCTCCATCATGATTTCATGGCGCGAATCCGACAGGACGAGACAGGATCCTGTTTTCAGGCGGCGGGCGAAAGCCTCGATCGCCGGGGTCGAGACCAGCCGCTCGTCCGCCGCCGCCAATAGCAGCGCCGGCGTGCGGATTCGCTCCGCGCAGCCGTCGGACTTCAGCCGGTCCATCAGATGATAGGCGGAATAGGCCCAGCCGATGGTCGGGTCGCCGATCCCCAGAGCGGGCGACGCGCCGAGAAGCTGGGCGGCGCGGACGAAGCGACGCTGGTCGCCGGTCAGGACATTACGGGCGAAAGGCTTCTGGAACAGGGTTTTGGCGCCGCCGCCCGGAATGAACATCCGGGAAAGCCCCAGCGCATGGAAGAACGCGGCGAGACGGCGCGCGGTATGCGAACCAGGAAAGCCGTAAAGGTCGATCATGGGCGCGGTGGCGACGATCCGGGCAAAGGGCTCAGGGCCATTGAGCGCAGCGGAATGGTCGAGGACCGCCGCCGCGCCCATGGAATGGGCGAGGGCAAACCAGGGCTTCGGGCAATCCGGCGCCAAAAGCTGGCGAATGAAAGCGTCGAGATCGCGCCGGTAATCGACCGAATGGCGGAGATGGCCCTTGGCGCGATTGCGGACGAGACGACGGGAGAGGCCTTGGCCGCGCCAGTCGAAGGTCGCGACGACGAAGCCGCGGGACAGCAACTCGCCGATGACTTCGAAATATTTCTCGATGAATTCCGCCCGTCCTTGAACCAGCGCCACCGTGCCGCGCGGAACGCCCTCGGGACGCCACCACGCAGCGCGCAACTCCGCGCCGTCGCTCGTGCGCAATCCGACGATATTGGCGCCGGCCGGGCAGCGATTGGCGGACGTGTCGATCAGCTCCATAAGTCCCTTCCTGGCGGCGGCGCCGCAGCGTCGCACAAATTCCTTACCGACAAAACGGGCTCCATGGCCCTTGAAAAAGCATGGCCGCCCTCCATCTCGATGTCAGCGCGGGCCGAATACGGACGCGCTCCGGCGGAGGCCGTTCGCCTCCGTCGCATGTCGCTCAATGGAGGATATGCCATGCGTCAATTTGATCTGTCCCCCCTCTATCGCTCCACCATCGGATTCGATCGGCTGTTTTCGCTGCTCGATCAGGCCGGCGCTCCCGAGACGGCGGCCGCGTCCTACCCGCCTTATAACATCGAGCGCACCGGCGAAAACGCCTATCGGCTGACGCTCGCGGTCGCCGGCTTCGGCGAGCATGAATTGGCGATCGAAACGCGCCAGAACGCCTTGACCATCAAGGGCGAAAAAGCGGCGCGCAAGGAAGGCGAAACCAGCGAGATGCTTTATCAGGGCATCGCCGCGCGCGCCTTCGAACGCCGCTTCCAGCTCGCTGATCACGTCTTCGCCACGGGCGCGCGCCTCGAAAACGGCCTGCTTCACGTCGATCTCGCCCGCGAGATCCCGGAAGCCCAGCGCCCGCGCACCATTCCAATCGGCCAAGGACTCGGCGCGGCCCAGCCCCAGGTCGGAGCCAACAAGGCGGCGTGATCGCCCTCGCGATCGCCATGAACCCTGCGGGCGCCTGAGCGGGCGCCCGTTTTCATTCGCGCGCCGGCTATTTCGGCAGCGGTTCGACCTTGGGCGCGCCGGGCGCGCGTAGCGGGCGGATCGGGCTCAAGGCTTTATCCGCCGGATCGGCGTGGCGCGTCGCCGCCGGCGAGTCGGCGCTTGACGCCGAAGGCGAAACCGGAACGGCCTTGCCTTCCGCCGGAGCCGTCGAATCCTGGGAGTCGGCAGGGCCTCGCGACCCGTGGTTCGGCGGCGGCAGGACCGCCCCAGGGGGAGCAAGGTCCGAGGCCGGCGGCTTGTCCTCGTGGCGGGCGATGACGGCCACATCCAGAACTTCGCCGCTGATCGCATCCAATGTGAAGCGCTTGCGATCGCCCTCGCTGTCCTTGCCGGTCGCGATGATATTGGCGCCGCGCAGGCGCGGCTTCCCGACAAGGCGCGCGCCCTCCCGGGCGAGGACCGCTCGAATCTGGCCATAGCTCAGGGCTTGCGGCTCCGGCTGCGGCGAACGCTGAGGCTGGCCGAAGAAGGGAAAGAATTGCGCCTGCGCCGGCGCGCCGCACCACAGCCAGGCCGCCGTGAGCGCAACCACAGATCTGACCAAACCGCCCTTCAGCGACTCGCGCGCCATCCCTCTTCCTCCGAATCCCCGCTAATGGTCTATGCCATAAAGCCGACATGCCGGGAACCGACGGGGGTCCGCATTCGGCGCGAATTTCAGTCGATTGCCGTCAAATCATCCAGACGGGCTGAAATTGCGGCGCCGATCGCCGGAAAGTGAAAAAACTTTTGCCTTCCGCGCGCCCTAGCCGCCCATGACGTCTTGTGTGGCAGGTGCTAATCTGGCAATGTCCCGCGCGGATAAATAGGACAGCCTTGCTGACCATTTAACCCTTCATCTTCAGCCGGCCATCCCAGCCCCCCGCCGAAAGCGGCGGCGGCGGGGCGGCCCCGGCCTGAAGGAGACGGGACGGGCAAGGGATTTGACGGGGTCGCGACGCCATGCGGCCCCATGACAGGCAGGATGGACGGGCATGAACGAATTGATCAGGTCGAACCTTTCTCACGCCGCGTCCCGCCTGAAAGCCGAGACCACGCTGACGAGCGGCCTGACTGAAGGCTCCGCCGCTTCTTTCCCCGTTTCTCCGATGGAGCAAGGGATGGTTTTCGCCACCTCCAACGGTCTGCCGCCCGCGCAAGGCCTGTATGACCCGGCCAACGAGCATGACGCCTGCGGCGTCGGCTTCGTCGCCAACATGCACAACGCCAGGTCGCACGAGCTCGTGCGCATGGGCCTGCAGATCCTGTTGAACCTCGACCATCGCGGCGCCGTCGGCGCCGACCCGAAGGCCGGCGACGGCTGCGGCATGCTGATGCAGATCCCGCATCGCTTCTTCGTCGAGGAGGCCGCCCGCCTCGGCTTCAGCCTGCCCGAACCCGGCCTTTACGCCGTGGGCGCGCTGTTCATGCCGCGCGGCCTTGAAGCCCGCAAGACGATCGAAGGCGTTTTCGAGACCGTGGTCGCCGAACAGGGCCAGAAGGTTCTGGGCTGGCGCGACGTGCCGGTCGATCCGAGCGGCCTCGGCGAGACCGTCAAGCCGACCGAGCCGGTTCATCGCCAGATCTTCATCGGCCGCGGCGACGCCACGCCCGACCAGGCGACGTTCGAGCGCAAGCTCTATCTGATCCGCAAGATCGTCTCGAACGCGGTCTACGCCCTGCAAGATCCCAAGATGGCGGGCTGGTATCCGGTTTCGCTCTCCTCGCGCACCATCGTATACAAGGGCCTTCTGCTCGCCTCGCAGCTCGGCGATTATTTCGCGGATCTGCGCGACGAACGGGTCGAGACCGCCGTCGCCCTCGTCCACCAGCGCTTCTCGACCAATACTTTCCCCTCCTGGCAGCTGGCGCATCCCTATCGCATGGTCGCGCACAACGGCGAGATCAACACCCTGCGCGGCAACGTCAACTGGATGGCGGCGCGCCAGGCTTCCGTCGCCTCGCCGCTGTTCGGCGACGACATTTCCAAGCTCTGGCCGATCTCCTACGAAGGCCAGTCGGACACCGCCTGTTTCGACAATGCGCTCGAATTCCTGGTCCAGGGCGGCTATTCCATGGCGCACGCCATGATGATGCTGATCCCCGAGGCCTGGGCCGGCAATCCGCTCATGAACGAGGAGCGCCGCGCCTTCTATGAATATCATGCGGCCCTGATGGAGCCGTGGGACGGCCCCGCCGCGGTCGCCTTCACCGACGGCCGTCAGATCGGCGCGACCCTCGACCGCAACGGCTTGCGCCCGGCGCGCTATCTCGTCACCGAGGACGGCCTCGTCGTCATGGCGTCGGAAATGGGCGTGCTGCCGATTCCGGAAGAGAAGATCATCACCAAATGGCGTCTCCAGCCCGGCCGCATGCTGCTGGTCGACCTGGAGCAGGGCCGGATCATCTCGGACGACGAGATCAAGTCCAGCCTCGCCGCCTCGCATCCCTATCCGGAATGGGTGAAGCGCACCCAGATCGTGCTCGAGGACCTCAAGCCCGTCGAGGGCCGGTCCTCGCGCTCCGATGTGTCGCTGCTCGACCGCCAGCAGGCCTTCGGCTACACCCAGGAAGACACCGCCATCCTGATGGCGCCCATGGCCGTGACCGGCCAGGAGGCCGTCGGCTCGATGGGCGCCGACACGCCGATCTCCGCCATGTCCGCCAAGCCGAAGCTGCTTTACACCTATTTCAAGCAGAACTTCGCCCAGGTCACCAACCCGCCGATCGACCCGATCCGCGAAGAGCTGGTGATGAGCCTCGTCTCCTTTATCGGCCCGCGCCCGAATATCCTCGACCATGAAGGCACGGCGAAAAAGAAGCGCCTCGAGGTCCGCCAGCCGATTCTGACCAACGCCGATCTCGAAAAGATCCGTTCGATCGGCCATTTCGAGGATTCCTTCGACACCAAGACGCTGGACATCACCTATGCGGTCGAACTCGGCGACCACGGGATGCAGTCCATGATCGAGCGCCTGTGCGACCGCGCCGAACAGGCGGTCACCGGCGGCTACAACATCATCGTCCTTTCCGACCGCATGGTCGGCCCGGACCGCATCCCGATCCCGGCGCTTCTGGCCACCGCCGCCGTGCACCACCACCTGATCCGCAAGGGTCTGCGCACCTCTGTCGGCCTGGTGGTGGAGACCGGCGAGGCCCGCGAAGTGCATCACTTCGCGCTGCTTGCCGGCTATGGCGCCGAGGCGATCAATCCCTATCTCGCCTTCGAGACGCTCGCTGACATGGCCGACGAATTCCCGGCGGAAGTCGACGGCTACGAGGCTGTGAAGCGTTACATCAAGGCGGTCGACAAGGGCCTGCTCAAGGTCATGTCCAAGATGGGCATTTCGACCTACCAATCCTATTGCGGCGCGCAGATCTTCGACGCCGTCGGCCTGTCCAAGGCGCTCGTGGACGCCTATTTCACCGGAACAGCGACCCAGATCGAGGGCGTCGGCCTCGATGAAATCGCCAAGGAGACCGTGGAGCGCCACCGGCTCGCCTTCGGCGAGGCGCCGGTCTATCGCAACATGCTCGACGTCGGAGGCGATTACGCCTATCGCCTCCGCGGCGAGGCCCATAACTGGTCGCCGGACACGGTCGCCTTGCTCCAGCACGCCGTGCGCGGCAACTCCTTGGAAAAGTACCGCGCCTTCGCCAAGCTGCTCAACGACCAGTCCGAGCAATTGCTGACGATCCGTGGCCTGTTCCGGATCAAGGACGCCGAGGAAGACGGCCGCAAGCCGGTTCCGCTCGACGAGGTCGAGCCGGCGAGCGAAATCGTCAAGCGCTTCGCCACCGGCGCCATGTCCTTCGGCTCGATTTCGCGCGAGGCTCACACGACCCTCGCCCTGGCGATGAACCGCATCGGCGGCAAGTCGAACACCGGCGAGGGCGGCGAGGAGCCCGACCGTTTCAAGGCCTTGCCGAACGGCGATTCGATGCGCTCGGCGATCAAGCAGGTGGCCTCGGGCCGCTTCGGCGTGACCACGGAATATCTGGTCAACGCCGACATGATCCAGATCAAGATGGCCCAGGGCGCCAAGCCCGGCGAGGGCGGCCAGCTTCCCGGCCACAAGGTCGACGCGGTCATCGCCAAGGTGCGCCATTCGACCCAGGGCGTGGGCCTGATCTCCCCGCCCCCGCACCATGACATCTATTCCATCGAAGATCTGGCGCAGCTGATCTACGACCTGAAGAACGTCAATCCGCGCGCCGATATTTCGGTCAAGCTGGTGTCGGAAGTCGGCGTCGGCACGGTCGCGGCCGGCGTGTCCAAGGGCCGCGCCGACCATGTGACCATTTCGGGCTATGAGGGCGGCACCGGCGCCTCGCCGCTGACCTCGATCAAGCACGCGGGCAGCCCGTGGGAGATCGGCCTCGCCGAAACCCACCAGACCCTGGTGCTCAACCGCCTGCGCTCGCGCATCGTCGTCCAGGTCGACGGCGGCCTGCGCACGGGCCGCGACGTCATCATCGGAGCCCTGCTCGGCGCCGATGAATTCGGCTTCGCCACGGCGCCGCTGATCGCGGCCGGCTGCATCATGATGCGCAAGTGCCACCTCAACACCTGCCCGGTGGGCGTCGCCACCCAGGACCCCGAACTGCGCAAGCGGTTCAAGGGCGCGCCCGAACACGTCATCAACTATTTCTTCTTCGTCGCCGAGGAAGTCCGCGAATATATGGCGAAGCTCGGCTACCGCACGATGAGCGAGATGACCGGCCAGATGCAGATGCTCGACCGCGACCGCGTGATCGAACATTGGAAGGCCAAGGGACTCGACTTCACCAAGCTGTTCCGCAAGCCGCAGCCGCTGGACGGGCAGACGATCTATCGGTCGGAAGTCCAGAACCACAATCTGGAAAAGGCGCTCGACAAGCAGCTGATCGCGCGCTCGGTCGCGGCGCTCGATCGCGGCGCGCCGGTCCATCTCGAAACCGACATCTGCAACGTCAACCGCTCGGTCGGCGCCATGTTGTCGGGCGAGGTCGCGCGGATCTACGGCCACGCGGGACTGCCGGAGAACACGATCCACATCAAGGCCAAGGGCACGGCCGGCCAGAGCTTCGGCGCCTGGCTCGCGCGCGGCGTGACGCTGGAGCTTGAAGGCGAGGCCAACGACTATGTCGGCAAGGGCCTTTCCGGCGGCCGGATCATCGTCTATCCGCCGCGCGAGGCGAAGCACATCGTTCCAGAACGTTCGATCATCGTCGGCAACACCGTGCTCTACGGCGCGATCTGCGGCGAGGTCTATTTCCGCGGCGTCGCCGGCGAACGCTTCGCCGTGCGCAATTCCGGCGCGATCGCGGTGGTGGAAGGCGTCGGCGACCACGGCTGCGAATATATGACCGGCGGCGTCGTCGTCGTGCTCGGCCCCACGGGCCGCAATTTCGCGGCCGGCATGTCGGGCGGCATCGCCTATGTGCTGGACGAGGCGGGCGACTTCCAGACCCGCTGCAACATGGCCATGGTCGATCTGGAGCCCGTCGCGGAGGAGGAGCATCTCAACCAGAGCATCCACCACCAGGGCGGCGATCTCGAGAGCCACGGCCGCGTGGATATCATGAGCGACATGTCGCGCTTTGACGCGGAGCGGCTACGTCAGCTCATCACCAACCATCTGCAACACACCGGCTCGACGCGCGCACGCGAGATCCTCGACAATTGGGAGGCGACCCTGCCGAAATTCCGCAAGGTCATGCCCGTCGAATACCGCCGCGCGCTCGCCGAGCTGATGACGCAAACCGAACAGCGGCAGACGGCCGCCGCGGGGGATTGAAATGGGCAAGGTGACGGGATTTCTCGAAATCGACCGGCAGGATCGCAAGTACAAGCCTGCCGCCGACCGCATCCGCCATTATCAGGAATTCGTGATTCCGCTCTCGGAAGATGCGACGCGCGACCAGGCCGCGCGCTGCATGAATTGCGGCATTCCCTTCTGCCACAACGGCTGCCCGGTGAATAACCAGATCCCCGACTGGAACGATCTGGTCTATCACGGCGACTGGGAAGAGGCGTCGCGCAACCTGCACTCGACCAATAACTTCCCGGAATTCACCGGCCGCGTCTGCCCCGCGCCCTGCGAGGCGGCCTGCACGCTGAACCTGGAAAATGTGCCGGTCACGATCAAGACGATCGAATGCGCGATCGTCGACCGCGCCTGGGAGAACGGCTGGCTGCGCCCCGAACTCCCCGAGAGGAAGACCGGCAAGAAAGTCGCCGTGGTCGGCTCAGGCCCAGCGGGCCTCGCGAGCGCCCAGCAGCTCGCCCGCGCCGGCCACGACGTCCATGTCTACGAGAAGTTCGCCAAGGCCGGCGGCCTGCTGCGCTATGGCATCCCCGACTTCAAGATGGAGAAGCATCTGATCGACCGCCGCGTCGCGCAGATGGAGCCCGAAGGGGTCACCTTCCATTATGGCGTCCATGTCGGCGTGGACCTGTCCGCGAAGGAGCTGGTCGACGGCCACGACGCGGTGATCCTCGCCGGCGGTTCGGAAAAGCCGCGCGACCTGCCGGTTCCCGGCCGCGACCTAGCCGGCGTGCATTTCGCGATGGAATTCCTGCCGCAGCAGAACCGCCGCGTCGGCCGCGAGAACGCCGGCCCCGAAGAGCCGATTCTGGCCTCGGGCAAGCATGTCGTCGTCATCGGCGGCGGCGACACCGGCTCCGACTGTATCGGGACGTCCGTGCGCCAGGGCGCCCTCTCCGTCACCCAGCTCGAAATCATGCCCCGGCCGCCCGAGCAGGAAGAGAAGCTCACGACCTGGCCTTATTGGCCGCTCAAGCTGCGCACCTCTTCGTCGCATCAGGAAGGCGCCGATCGCGATTTCGCGGTGGCGACCAAGGAGATCGTCGGCGAGAACGGCGTGGTCAAGGCGATCAAATGCGTCCGCGTCGATTCCAGGATGAAGGAAATCCCCGGCACGGAATTCCAGCTTCGCGCCGATCTGGTCCTGCTGGCCATGGGCTTCGTCTCGCCCATCCATGAGGGCATGATCAAGGAACTTGGCGTCGCTCTCGACGGCCGCGGCAATGTCGCCGCCGACACGCTCGCCTATAAGACCAGCCTCGACAAGGTCTTTTCCGCCGGCGACATGCGCCGCGGCCAGTCGCTGGTTGTATGGGCGATCCGCGAAGGCCGCCAGGCGGCGCGCGCCGTCGATCTCTTCCTGATGGGTTCGACCGACCTGCCGCGCTGAACGCGGCGCAACGCTTCCTTTCAGGCCGGCGCTACGATGCGCCGGCCTTTTTGTTTGCGGGGAAACGCTCGCCTTCGCCTTGTCGCAAAGCCGACAAAGGACGAGAATTTGCGTGGATTTCCAGACTTTTCGCACTGGCACAATCGTTGCTGCCTTGCTGCGAAAAGGTTTCGGAGATCGCCATGATCACGCTCACGCCCAACGCCATTTCCGCGGCCCGCACCATTCTCGAAACCGCTGCGGCGCCCGCCGGCGGCCTGCGCATCGAGGTCGAGGCCGGCGGGTGCTCCGGCTTCACCTACAGGATGGGTCTGGAAAACGAGACCCGCGACGGCGACCAAATCGTCGAGACCGATGGCGTGAAATTCTTCATCGACGACATGTCGCTCGGCTTCGTGAAGGGCATGACGGTCGATTTCGTCTCCTCATTCGAGAAATCCGGCTTCGTTTTCGAAAATCCGAACGCCACGACCCAATGCGGCTGCGGCAAGTCCTTCGCGTGAAAGCCCGCGCCTGACCGTCCGGAGGTTCGCCCATGGCCGTCATCTATCTCGACAACAACGCCACGACGCGCGTCGATCCGCGCGTGGTGGAGGCCATGCTGCCCTTTTTCACCGAATCCTTCGGCAACGCCTCTTCGACCCACGACTATGGCGCGGCGATAGCTCCCGCGCTCAAGGACGCGCGCAAGCAGGTCCAAGCCCTGCTCGGCGCCGAATTCGACCATGAGGTCGTCTTCACCTCGGGGGGCACGGAATCCGACACGACCGCGATCTTTTCGGCGCTGGAGACCGCGCCCGGGCGCAACGAAATCGTCACCAGCTCGGTCGAGCACCCGGCGGTGCTGAATGTCTGCCAAAATCTGGAACGGCTGGGACGCGCCAGGGTCCATTATATCGGCGTGAATGCGTCCGGCGATCTCGACCTCGACGCCTTTCGCGCGGCTTTGTCGGACAAGACCGCGCTGGTCTCGATCATGTGGGCCAATAACGAGACCGGAAAGATCTTCCCCGTCGCGGAGCTGGCTGCGCTCGCCAAGGCCGTGGGGGCTTTGTTCCATACCGACGCCGTCCAGGCCTTCGGCAAGCTCGACATGAGCCTGAAGGACACGGGTGTGGATCTATTGTCGCTCTCGGGACACAAGATCCATGGCCCCAAGGGCGTCGGCGCGCTCTATGTGCGCAAGGGCGTCAAATTGAGCCCGCTGTTTCGCGGCGGCAAGCAGGAGCGCGGCCGCCGCGCCGGAACCGAGAACGTGCCGGGAATCGTCGGCCTCGGGGCGGCGGCGGCGCTCGCCCACCAGACCCTCGCGGCGGATTCCGCGCGTGTGAAAGCCCTGCGCGACCGACTTGAAACGGGGCTGCTGGCCGCCATCCCGCTGAGCCGGATCAATGGCGGCGGCGACGGCCGCCTACCGAACACCTGCAACATTTCCTTCGATTACGCCGACGGCGAGGCGATCCTGCACAAGCTCGACCAGGCGGGCGTCGCCGCCTCGTCAGGGTCGGCCTGCGCCTCGGGCTCGATGGAGCCGAGCCATGTGCTGCGGGCCCTGAACATCCCGCCCTTCGCGCTCCAGGGCGCGATCCGCTTCTCGCTGTCGCGTGAAACCAGCGAGAGCGACATTGCGAAAGTCCTCGCGGTCCTTCCGGAGATTGTCGCTGATGTGCGCGGCAAATCGCCGCTTTGGGTGGAAGTCCGACCGTCGCAGGTCGCGTGAGGGCCAGACATGACCAGCGTCGTTTCCCACCGGATCCAGATCAACGACACGACCCTGCGCGACGGCGAACAGGCGCCGGGCGTGGTCTTCACGCTTCAGGAAAAGCTGGCCATCGCGCGCGAACTGGCGCTCGCCGGCGTTGACGAGATCGAGGCCGGCACGCCGGCCATGGGCGATGAGGAAGTCGCGGCGATCGCGGCGATCGCCAGCGAAATCGACGGTCCCCGGGTGACCGCCTGGTGCCGTCTCAACGAAGCCGACGTCGATGCAGCGCTGCGCGCTGGCGTGCGCCATGTGAATATTTCCGCGCCGATGTCGCGACTGCAGATGCGGGTGAAGCTCAAAAGCGAGCCTGAGGAGGTCGCTGCGCGCGTGACCCGGGTGATTGGCTACGCCCGCGACAAGGGGCTGGAAGTGGCGCTCGGCGGCGAGGATTCGTCGCGCGCCGATCTGCGCGACGTCGGCTTGATCGCCGGCTCGGCGGAAAAGCTCGGCGTGTTCCGCTTCCGCTTCGCCGACACGCTCGGCCTGCTCGACCCGTTCTCCACCTATGAATATATCAAGCAGTTGCGCGAGGCGACCGACCTGCCGATCGAGTTCCACGGCCACAACGATCTCGGCCTCGCCACCGCGAACACGCTCGCCGCGATGCGCGCCGGCGCCAGCGCCGCCAGCGTCACCGTGCTCGGCTTGGGCGAGCGCGCCGGCAACGCGCCCCTTGAGGAAATCGCCGTCGCCTTGCCCCGCACCGCTGACGCCCGCACCGCGATCGACCTCACCCGGCTCGAAAGGCTCGCCGGACTCGTCGCCCACGCCGCGCGCGATTCCATACCCCGCGCCAAGCCCATCGTCGGCGCCGATATTTTCACCCACGAGTCCGGCATCCATGTCGCCGGCCTTTTGTCCGACGTGCGAACCTATCAAGGCCTCGACCCCGCGATGCTCGGACGCCGCCACAAGGTGGTGATCGGGAAACATTCCGGCATTGCCGCCGTGCGCGCCGTCTGCGCGGCGGCGGGGCTGAATGTCGAAGCCGGCGTCGGCGCCGCGGTTCTGGCGCGGGTCAAGGCAATCGCCAAGCTCACCAAATCGCTCGTGCCCGAGACCCGCGTGCGCCAACTGGCGCGCGAGGAGCTGGCGCGCCGCGAGCGCCCTGAAATCTTTTGAGGAACGAGATGAGCGCAGGATTTTTTGTCGACTGGAACGGCGATTTGCGCAGCACCGACGATCCCGGCGGCGGCTATAGCTGCGAGGTCGACCTGCCCGTGCGCTATGTCGCCGTGAAGAACAAGAACGGCGTCACCATCCACGAGGCGACGTTCTATCGCAATCAGGCTGATCTCGACAAAGCAAGGATCAAGGCGGAGCTCGTGCCCGGCTCCAAATCCTGGGGTAGCCCCAAGGAAGGATTCTGACCTGAAAAAAGCGCATTCCGCAGGAATGGCGTCAGGAGCGAAGTGACGCCGAGCCCCTGCGAGGGGCGCCGCCCGCAACCGCGGGCGGCAAAAATGGAAAGCCGCCATGGTTCCCATGACCGTTCTCGTCGATGAAAAGCCGCGCTGCGTCGTGCGCCCCAACGACATGAAGGGACTGCAACGCTTCCTGCGCAACGGCAAGGGCTGGCTGCTGGCGGAAAGCCCCGAGGGCAAGCTCAGCTATCGCGAGGCCGACGAGGCGGAAAAAGCCCTCTGGACCAATGCGCGTGGCCTGCATCTCGCCTGGGGCGGCGAGGAAGAGGATTATTTTGGCGCGCCGTTGTAGGCCGTTCACGCCGTATTGCGCATCCAGTCTGCGAGCTTGCGGATATTGCCTTCCAGTTCGCGGCGCGCCTCCGTGTCGCCCAAAGTGTCGTCGAGCGCCTTGGTCATGCAGGCCATCCAGGCGTCGCGGGCCGCATTGTCGATCGGGAAGGGCATATGGCGCTGGCGCAGGCGCGGATGGCCCTTTTCCGGCGAATAGAGCTTCGGCCCGCCGGTCCATTCGGTCAGGTAGCGCTTGAAGACCTTGCGGATCTCGCCGAGTTCGGGACCGTGCATCTCGCGGACGTCCTGAGCCTGCGGCAGCATGTCCATATTGTCATAGAAGGCCTTGACCAGCCGATCGATCGCCGCCTCGCCGCCGAGCCGGTCAAAAATCGACACCTCCACCGCCGCTTCGCTCAAATCTCATTCCTCCATGTTCGGCAGGAGAATAACCTCCGCCGGCGCGCCGGGCCCCTGGGCCGCCACGAAATCCAGCGCTGTAACCAGGGACAGGCCGCCGTCGCTTTCCATCAGCACGACCGCGTCGGACGGCAATTCGGCCAGCGCCTCGAGAAGCTGCGCAACCGTCATGCCGGCGCGCCCTTGAATTCAAGGATTGTCGGCTCCTCGTCAAGCATGATGATTTCTGCGCGGCGCAAGGCGCCGTCCGCGTCATAGTCGTAGCGATGGCTCAACTCGACGTCGCCATAAACCATCTTGTCGAAAGCGAGCAGCAGGCCAGCGGCGTCAAACGACGCGCGGATGAAGGTGTTGCGGTTCGACAGCGCGTCGGGCTCGATCTCGTTGACGAGCTTGAGCGGCAGTTTCACGCCGGAGGTCGCGAGGAAATAGCGGGTCGTTGTTTCGGTCATCTTCAGCCCGGATGGATCGTGATTTCCATCGTCTCGTCCATGTCGTCGTCGTGACGCAGGGGCGGTTCCTCTTCCACGAGAGCGACGCCGGAAATGCAAAGATCGCCATCGAGCGCCTCGACCGCGACGCTTTCGAGCTGCGCGCCCTCACAGGCGCCCGACACGCATCGTCCGGTCTCGACCGCGAAGGTCGCGCCATGCCGACCGCATTTGAGCAAGGCGCCCGTTTCGTCGAAAAAGCCGCCGGCGCCGATATTGAGCCAAACGCCCTGATGCGGGCAGGCGTTGCGATAGCCGAAATAGCGCCCCTCCCCGTCGCGGACCACGACAATACGGAACGGTTTCGCCCCGCCAAGGCCGTCAGCTTCGGCGAGATCGAAAGCCCGCGCCGCGCCCGGCGCGATCTCGTCCATTGCGCAGACCACGAACAGTTCGTCGGGCGATGGCGCCCTGGATTCCGGTCCTTCCGTCATTGCGTTCATCGCCGCTCCCGGATCGCGTGAAATGCAGCAATTTTTGCATGAACCATGCCATGAGAAATTTGGGAGCGCCGCCTTGCCGATGAACATGAAATTCTACATGACGCCCGGATCCTGCTCGACGGCGATCCACATCATCCTCGAGGAGCTGGACGAGATTTTCGAGGCCCATATCGTCAATCTGCCGGCTGGCGATCAGTTCAAGCCGGACTATCTCGCGATCAATCCCAAGGCCAATATTCCGGCGCTGATGCGGCCGGACGGCTCGGTCCTGACCGAGGTCCCGGCCATCGCCTTCTGGCTCGGGAAAACGCGCGGGCGCGGAAAATTATGGCCGAAACACATCGAGGACGAGACGCTCGCCCTCGAATTGATGACCTTCGTCGCCGGATCGATTCACGGCCACGGCTTCGCCCGCTTTTTCGCGCCGGGCCATTTCTGCCCGGATTCGATGCTTCACGAAAGCATCAAGGCGCAGGGCCTCGCTCTGGCCAAAAAGGCCTTCGCGATCGTTGAAAAGAGCCTTGACGGTAGGACCTGGGTCGCCGGCGACTTTTCCGTCGCCGACGCCGTGCTGTTCTATGTCGAATTCTGGGCCGACAAGGTGGGTATTGATCTGCCCGCCAATATTCTGCGGCATTATCGCGCCATGCTCGCCCGTCCCGCCGTGTCCCGCGTGCTGCGCGAGGAAGGCTACCGGCCGGAAAAGCTGGGCCAGACGGCCGAAATGTGACAGAAACATTGTCGCAACAGCGACAGCAAACCATTTATGAAATGCGGCGCGCGATGCGCGTTTCTTGCATCGGGCGATCAAGCGGATCGAAAGGGCCTGGAATGACCATCGACGAAATCCTCGAAAATTTCGAATTCCTCGACGATTGGGACGATCGCTATCGCTATCTGATCGAGCTTGGCCGCACGCTGGAGCCGCTTCCCGAGGAAGCCCATAACGAGGCCAACAAGGTTCGCGGCTGCGCCAGCCAGGTCTGGCTGCAGACCAAGGTCGAGCCGGGCGCCGATGGCGAGCCCGTGTTGCATTTCCTTGGCGACAGCGACGCCCATATCGTGCGCGGCCTTGTCGCGCTGACCCTCGCCTTTTTCTCCGGCCGCACCGCCAGGGACATCATGGCCGCCGATGCCCAGGCCCTGTTCAAGAGCCTCGGCTTCGAACAGCATCTGACGCCGCAGCGCTCGAACGGCCTGCGCTCCATGGTCGAGCGCATCAAGAAGGACGCGGCGCAGGCGCTGGCCACCGCGTGATCGCAAAGCGCTGACGGGGCGATGGCTTGCCTCGCCTCGCGCGCGATGACGGCCCGACGCTTTCCCGAAACGATCAACCCGCCGGGGCGCGAGCCTCCGGCGGGTTTGTTTTCGCTTCGCTCGAAAATCAGGCGGCCGCGGCGGCCTGGTGCTTTTCGAGATCTGTCGCGGACACGCGGAAGATCAGCCGGCCGCCCGAGAGCGGCTGGGCGGTCTCGCCGACGTTTTCATACAAATATTTGAACCACGCCTGCGGGGTGATGCTTGCCGGCCGCTCGCCGATCTCCATGCAGGTGCCGTCGGGCGCATAGCGCGCGTGGATCACGATTTCGGAAGGCGCCATCTCTCACACTCCTTTTCCCTGAGGTGTTCGCTCCAGGCAACGGCTTGCCGTCGCCCGGACACTTTGTGCCGCGCATTTGTTCTGCGTCGCGCCATTCTTCGCCCCGGCCCTCTCACCGGGGAGAAGCTTCAGACGAAGCTCAGAATTTCGACCTTGATGTTTTCGGTGCCGAGCACCTTGGCCTGACAGGCCAGCCGCGACTTGGAGCCGACGCCGACGATCGTGTCGAGCTTCTCGTTCTCCTCGCGGGTGGTCTTGCTGACGCCCTTGCGGCCTTCAAGCACGAAGATATGGCAGGAGCCGCATTGCGCGTTGCCGTCGCATTTATGCGGAAAGTCCGGATCGGCCTGCAGGATCGCCGCCAGCAGGGTCGTCCCCTCGGCGACATCGACCGACTTGCCCGAAGGCGCCAGAGTAACCAATGACATTGTTTTCCCTCTCTCCTTTTTGGGGTGCGGCATTCAATAGATCGCCGCGCCAGCCCCCACATTGACCGACGCGTCCTTCATGGTCGCGACGATGAATTCGATCTGCTCCTCGGTGAGATGGCAGTGGAACGGCAGCGCCACGGCGCGGTCCGCAACTTTTTCCGTGACGAAGAGATCGCCACGCCGCCAGCCGCCGTCGATATAGAAGCGCTGGAGGTGCAGCGGGTTGCAGTAAGCCGCCGCTTCGACCTTCTCGGTCGCGAGGTCGTCGATGATCGCGTCCCGGCTCGATTTCGAGAACCGCGTGCCGAGATGGACGACATAGAGGAACCAGTGGACCTCGGTGACGTCCGGCCCGATGTAAGGCGGTTTGATGCCCTCGAAGGACTGGACATATTTGCCGTAGAGATGCTCGATCGTGCGCCGCTTTTCGAGAATTTCCTCGAGCCGCCGCAATTGCGCGAGGCCGAGCGCGGCCGTCATGTCGCTGATCTGCGCCTGGATCGCGGGGGCGGTCGTGACCGCGACAGATCCGCGCTGCTCCAATGCATGAGCGCGGCGGCGCTTGACGGCCATGGCGAGGTCGGGATCGTCGGTGACGATCATTCCGCCTTCGCCGCAGGTCAGCGGCGCCGGCTGCGCAAAATCGAAGATCGAGGCGTCGCCGAAGGTTCCGACCAGAGCGTCTTTATATTTCGAGCCGATCGCTTCGCTCGAATCCTCGATGAGGAACAATCCGGCCTTTTCGGCCAGTGCGCGCAGGGAAGACCAATCGGCCGGGTGGCCGTTCGGATTTCCGGCGAGGATCGCCCTCGTCTTCGACGTGATCCGCGCTTCGGCCTTGGCCGCGACCAGCGCGCCGGACCAGTAGTCGACATCGGCGAAGACCGGCGTCGCGCCGATCGCGGCGATCGCCTGGGCAGTCTCGCGGAAGGAAAAACTCGGCGCGATCACCTCGTCGCCGGGCCCGATTCCCTTGCCCGCGAGAACGAGATGCAGTCCGATCGCGCCGCTGGGAACCGCAATGGCATAGCGCCGGCCAAGATAGGCGGCGAATTCCGTCTCGAATTGCTCGACGATTGCGCCATTGGAGATGCGCGCCGAACGCAGAACGGAATCGACCGCCTGCAATTCCGCCATTGTCATGTCCGGATCGGACAGGGGGATGGAGACGGATTCGATATCGTCGTCTTCGATCTCGTCGGGCTCGTAGGCGGGTTCGTTCATGGCGCCGCGCTCCGCGCCGCGATGATGGCGCCAGTCGCGGCCGACGGCTCGCCGACGACCACGGGGCAATGGCCGCTCGCATCCATCAAATGAAGGTCATAGGCTGGGAAGGACCGATACGGATCCTCCAGAACGTCCGAGGCGTCACAGCTCGACCATTTCAGATGCGGGAAATTCCGCCGCAGCTCGGCCATGACCGCGCTTCCGGCTTCCGCCCGCGCAAGCAGCGCTTCAATCGCCTGCAAATCGTCGGCCCTGATCGCCATGTCTCGCCCTCTTGTCCCTGCGCGGCTCACACCGGCGCGATCTCTTCCTCAAGGCAGCCGATCACATATTTCTCGTCGAACTCGACGATATAGACCGGCGTGTTGGAATCGACATGCGATCCGACCTGGACGATCTCGCCGACGGTTCCGACCGGCGCGAGCAAGGCGTCCTCCGCCGTATTGGGATAGGACCCGTCGTTGACGAGGTCGATCAGGCAGCGCACGCGCTGGCCCCACTGATATTTCGGCAGGCGTGGTTCGATCATGCGGGCAGCTCCTCCGGCAGAGGAATATCGCCGGTCTCGTCGCGCGGAACCGCCAGCTCCAGCTCCTTGCGCTTCATGCCGACACGATGGCCGCTTTCCGTGAATTCGACGCCATAGATGTAAAATTGCTGGAGGAAGGTCCCGATGCTCACGACATAGCCGGCCTCCCCCTTGCGGCAGAGAATCTCGCCGATTTCCTTGCCGGCATAGGTGCCGTCGTTGCGGACCGTGCGCTTGGCCAGGACCTTGTCGCCGAAGGTAAAATAAGGCGGGGCGTCCAGCTCCACGACTTCGCTGTCACGAACGATATTGCTCATATTGGCAGCTCCTTCCTTCGCATCTCTCCGCCCGAAGCCCGCGCGCGGGCGGTCTCTCGCACCATCTCGTCTTCATCCGCCGCGAGCGCGCCGAGCTCCTCCGGCCTGATCCGGCTAGCCACCTCGTGCCGAATGCGCCAGTCGGGATCGGACCGCATCTCGCCGAGCCGACCGGCAGGAAGACGACGGGCGATTTCGAGCCGCACGCGCGGCTCCGGATCGCACGCCATCCGCATCAGCCAGTCTTCCGGAATGCGCAGGGCGACAACGCGGCGAACCTCCGCCTCCTCATCATGCAGCATCCATTCCAGAAGCTCCGGCGCCAGACGCCGCGCCACCGACAGGCGCACGTAGTAATCTGGATCCTGCAACATCGGGACCAGATCGGAATCCTCGAGCAGGGTCACGATGCGGATGCGCACTTCGCGATGCGGATCGTTGCGCAATTTGAGAATGTGCTTTTTCGGCAGCCGCCGCGCGGCGTTCCAGCGCACGGTTTCCTCGGGATCGTCGAGCAGAGGAAGCAGCAGGAAAACCGCGGCGTGCTTCGCCGCGATGGCGCGCACCTCGAAATGCGGATGCGTCACATATTGATTGGCGAGGTCAGGGTTCCAGTTGAAGAAGCGATCGATTCGTCGCGCATAACGATCGTTCACGCATGCGTGCGAAAGACGACATTTACCGGCCCGGTGCATGTCGGAATGCGCACAGGCCGCGCAATCGACGTGATTGCCCTGCCAGTCGATCGTCTCCTCGATGTCGTCATTCATCATCGTCCTCCCGGCGCTCGATGATGCCGAGCAGAAGACGCGCGTTGATCTTGTCGCCGGCGTCGAGTTGCAGCAGCTTCTCGATCGCGGCGCGGCCTTCGGCCATGTCGCCGAGCCTGAGGCTCAGATAGGCGTAGCCCTTGAGGCAGAACATGAAGAAACGGGCGATGACGTCGTCATAATCGCCAAAGGCGGCATCGTTCTTCTCCACCGCGCGCCAGTCGGTCGAGAAATTCTTCTCGCGCGCGGCCTTGGCCATGCAGATGTTGGAAATGGCCAACGCCTCGTTCAGGCGGCCCTTGTAGAAATAATAGCGATAAAAGGCGATCAGCACCGCGAAATGGTTCGGCGCGAGTTTTTGCGCCTCGCCCAGATAATGTTCAGCGAGATTGTCCGCGGAATAATTCTGCCCGGCCTGGGCAAGATAGCCCTCGGCGAGCGGCGGCAGGCCGCCGCCGAACAGAGGATGGGAAAGCAGGGAGTCGTCGCCGAGCGGCGAAGTTTCCCTGCTGATCTGTTGTGCGGCCGACATCAGCTTGGTCGTGTCGCGAAGCGTCAGCGGGCGTTACTGCCGCAGGTCGCCGGCGCCTTGGGATCGTAGAACACAAGACCCGTGCTGGTCGGCGTTTCCGCGAAGTCGATGGTCACGTCCTGCAGCAGCAAACGGCTTTCCGCTGGCAAGAAAAGCTTGACGCCGGAATGACTGACCACCGCATCGCCGGGCTCCGGCTCCGCCTTGATGGAAATATCGGCGGCAAGGCCGGAGCATCCGCCGGGGCTGACCGAGAGCCGGAAACCGGCCCCCGGACCACCATCCGCCATGACCATCATCCGCATGAATTTCGCGGCCTTGGGAGTGATTTCGAAATTCATGCTGTCCTCATGGAGCCTGGTAACGCGGATAGTTCTTGTCGACGACACATGTCTCGTCGACGGGGCAGACCGCCACGCATTGCGGCGTGTCGAAATGGCCGATGCATTCCGTGCATTTGGCGGGATCGATGATGAAGGTCCCACCCTTCTCCGAAATGGCCATGTTGGGACATTCCGCTTCGCAGGCTGAACAGCTCGTGCATTGCGAAGAGACGATTTTATACGCCATGTCTCTGCCCTCTCATTCGGCGGTGGCGAGCAAGGCGCCCTGGCGGATGGCCGCGTCGCCGCGCGCTTCGTGGACGATTTCGCCGGTCTTGACCTTTTCGAGATAGGCCTTGAACCAGCCGATCGCCGATTTCTCGATGAACTCGTGGGCATATTCATCCACAGCCTCGATGCCGGCCTTGGCGAGATCGCCCTTGGGGCAGCCGCCGATCTTGGCGACAAAGACGGCATGGCAGTCGTTGATCGCGCGGATCACCGTTTCGAGCGAGTCCTCGTCGCCATAGCCGCCCTGGCAATAGAGGTCGACGCGGCGATGGCCGACGAATTTCGCGCCGGACGTCGAGAGTTCGTAGATCTGGAACTCCTTGGCGTGACCGAAATGCTCGTTGATCAGGCCCGACCCCTTGGTTGCGACGGCGGCCAGGATCTTGATGTCGCTGGCGACGCCAGCGAGCGTCTCCAGCTCTTCCTTCTTGGCCTCGACCTTGGCGACGCGCTCCAGCTCCACGGCGGCCTGATAGGCCTTGCGGGTCTCGATGTCGTAATTGACCTCCATCGCCATGATCTTGTCGGTGGTGAATTCCTCCGAGCGATCCTCGCCCAAGAGACCCACGGCGTCGGCGCGACACTGGCGGCAATGCCGCATCATGTTCATCTCGCCTTCGCAGGAATCCTGCAGCGCCTTGAGCTCCTGGGCGGTCGGGCCGCGCTGGCCGGTGAGGCCGAAGACCGTGCCATGCTCCGGCGCGGAGATCAGCGGCATGATGTTGTGCAGGAATGCGCCGCGCGACTTCACCGCCTTGTTGACCTCGACGAGATGCTGGTCGTTGACGCCGGGGATCATCACCGAATTGACCTTGCAGAGGATGCCGCGCTCGGTCAGCATTTCCAGGCCTTGCAGTTGGCGCTCGGTGAGGATGCGCGCGGCTTCGACGCCCTCGACGCGCTTGTGTTTCCAGAAAATCCACGGATAGATTTTCGCGCCGACTTCCGGATCGATCATGTTGATGGTGATCGTGACGTGATCGACATTGTATTTGGCGATCGTGTCGACGTGATCGGGCAGCGCCAGGCCATTGGTTGACAGGCAGAGCTTGATGTCCGGCGCGGTCTTAGAGATCAGCTCGAAGGTCTTGAAGGTCTTGGCCGGATTGGCGAGCGGATCGCCAGGGCCCGCGATGCCCAGCACCGTCATCTGCGGAATGGTCGAAGCGACCGCGAGAACTTTTTTCGCCGCCTGTTCCGGCGTCAGCTTCTCGGAGACGACGCCAGGACGCGACTCGTTGGCGCAGTCATATTTGCGGTTGCAGTAGTTGCACTGGATATTGCAGGCCGGCGCGACCGCGACATGCATGCGCGCGTAATGATGATGCGCCTCTTCGCTGTAGCAGGGATGGTTCTTGACCTTCTCCCAGATTTCCGGAGGCAGGTCGTTCTCGCCCGCGCCCGAACCGCAGCTCGCCTTGCCGCTGCCGCCCTGCGTGCCGCAGCCCTTGTGTTCGGCGATCTGCTGCATCACCGTTTCCATATCGACGCCGGTTTCGGGCGCGCCCGTCTCAAGATGTCCCGTGGAATCCATGTCCGACCCTCTCTCGAATTTCGGCTCAAAGGTAATGAGCCTAGCCCTGCGCTGAAGGTAGCAACGCATGTGCCAGAGCGACGCTTCCGATTTCTCTATTTATTTTCAACATGTTGCGCCTTCCAATCCTGGCTCGCTGTCAGCTTGCGCACAGGGAATTCGGGGCGTTTCCACCTGTTGCAAAGGCGACAACCCGCTTTTTCGGCGCGCAAAAGCAAAGGGAGCCGAAAGCGGCTCCCTCGCCAGGCGCGATCGTGCGCACAAGATCATCCGGCGATGAGCAGATCGCTTACGCGCTCGAGCGGCAGCGCGATCGGGACGATGCCCTCGGACGCGAAGAAGCGGCGCTCGTTCACCGTCAGTTGCGCGGGATCGACCACGGCGTAATGTGGCGCCGCGGAACGCTTGCTGATCTGGCGCGCGTAGGTGCGCAGCATCTGATCGTGGAACCTGCATCCGAGGAAGAGGAAGCTGCGCTCGGCGCGGCGATTCTTCACGACGTCGGGAATCGGCGTCTGAATGTCGATCTCGGTGAGAACCTCGACATAATCCGCGTCCGAAATCAGGAAATTTTTGGCGGGTTGAACGCCGCCATGCGGCTTGTAAAGAACGGTCTTCCAGCCATCGGCGGCGGCGCGGCCGGCTTCGCCGCCTTTGGCGTCGTAGAACCGATACCAGCGATCCTCGCCGACTCCCGCGCGGGTGGCGCCCTGGATCTCACCCCAGTCGCCGCGGGATTCCAGCACCGTGCGGAAGGCGTTGTCGTACCAGGCGTCGACGATCAGTGGCAAAGGTAGGGACGCCAGAAAAACGTGAAGCGCGGTTGGCGGCACGGGAGGCGCGAAAGCTTCGGCCATCAGCGCGGTGACGGTCGCGCGATGCTTGAAACTTTCAATATGCTGGGCCGACGCCCAGGCATTGCCCTTGGCCCGGCGCGGCAGCGCGACCTTGGTTCCGAAAAAGGCGGCGAGATCCTCAGGCGTCAAGGGGATCGCCGGCGCCGACAAAGCCGCGAGGCCTGGACCGACATAGGGAATGATCTGCCCTGCGCGCAGGCGCCCGCCCAGTTCGACGACGAGCTTTTCGGCGTCCTGCGGCTGCATCAGATCCTGGTCGAGAATCGCGGCGTTCATGGTCAGTCCTCCTCGCCGCGCTTCTTGGCGTTGACGGTGATCGGGAGACGCGTGTCGGCCGCCATTTCAGGCAGGTCGAGCACCCAGCCGTTGGCGATCTTGATCCAGCCGCCCCAGAGGGTCTCGAATTCCGTTTCGACAATCGGCTCTTCGAGATCCTTCTTGGGAACATAAATCGAAAGCCCGGTCTCCTCGGAGCGTCGGATCATGACCTTCATATTGTTTTCCTTCGGTGAAGACGGTGTCTTTCTGCGAACGCGCGCTTACGGATCCCGCCGCGCGATGGGCCGGAGCCGGGCCCAGGGCCCGACTCGCAAGCGCGGATCAAGCCTTCACGCAGGTGCCGGGAACCGGGCAGACCTCGTCGCATTTCGCGTGATCGAAATGGCCCTCGCATTCCGTGCATTTCTTGGGGTCGATCACGAAAGTGTCGCCTTTCATCGAAATCGCCGCGTTCGGGCATTCGAACTCGCACAGGCTGCAACCGGTGCATTGCGAAGCGATGATCTTGTAGCTCATCGAAAACTCTCCTCATTCATTTCGCGTTCGCAACCGGCGGACGGACAGGCGCGCGGAGGAACGTCGCCAAGGATCGAGCAAGGCTTGTGCCATCGAAAAACGCTCAACTTTTCCGCAAGCGCCACGACGCTTTGGAGCTTTCGCAACGCCCGCGTTGGCATTGCGACACTTCCCGCCGTCTGAAACGGCTGGCCCAGGCCGGAGCGAGCGGCCCGCCGCGAGCCGTTGGCGCACGCCAGGGCGAGCGGCCCAAGACGCCGCGAGCGGTTGGCTCACGCCAGAGCGAGCGGCCTAAAAGCCCTCAGAATTTCTTGATCGGAATCTGATGCTTGGTAAGCGCGTAAGCGATCTGGCGCGGCGTGAGGTTCAGAAGCCGCGCCGCCTTGGCCTGGACCCAGCCGGCCTTTTCCAGGGCGCTGATCAGGCTTGCGCGGTCCGGCGCGCCGGCGCCGTTGATCTCGGTTCGGGCGCTTGCGCGCGCGCGCGTCACGTCGGACCGCGACGGCACGCGCCGCGCCGCGGCGTCAAACGTCGCCGGTTCGGGGATTCGCCGCGTTTCCGGCGGCGAAGCGGAAAAATCCTTCCACAGGGTCGAAGACAGGCAGGCGCCGACCGTGCAGGCGAAATCGCCTTCGACCAAAGCGTCGTCGCGCGACAGCGTCGCGGTGCGGCGCACGCAATTTTCGAGTTCCCGCACATTGCCCGGAAAATTGCAGCGCTGAAGCAGCCGGATCGCGGCGGGCGTCAAGCGCTTGCGCACGCCATTTTCCTCGTTGAACCGGCGAATGAACTCCTGTGCGAGCAGCGCGACGTCTTCAGGCCGTTCGCGCAGAGGCGGCAACAGGATCGGCACGACATTGATCCGATAATAGAGATCGGCGCGGAAATCGCCGCGCTCCACCGCCTCTTCCAGATTCCTGTTGGTCGCAAAGACGAAGCGGACGTCGACCTTGACCGTTTGCGAACCGCCGACCCGCTCGAACTCCCCCTCCTGCAAGACCCGGAGGAGCTTGGCCTGAAAGGCGGGCGAGATTTCGCCGATTTCGTCGAGGAAAAGCGTGCCCCGGTCGGCCAGTTCGAAACGACCCTTGCGCTGGCCGACCGCGCCGGTGAACGAGCCCTTTTCATGTCCGAACAATTCGGATTCGATCATGGATTCCGGCAAGGCGGCGCAGTTCAGCCGAATGAAGGGCCCGTCCTTGCGCGGGGACAAATCATGCGCCGCGCGCGCGAACAATTCCTTGCCGGTGCCGGATTCGCCGCGCAGCAGCAAGGTTGTATGGGTGCGCGCCGCGACATTGATCTGTTCGAAGACCGAGCGAATCGGGCGGCTGGCGCCGACAATGCCGATGAGAGCCTGTTCGCCGCTCATCTCGGCGCGGCGCGGCGAATCCTTTTCGAGCCGCCTCTGGTCCTCCATCAGCCTTTCGCGGTCGCGCGAGACAAGATCGTAAAGATGCAGGGTCTGGCCGATCATATTGGCGATCATGCCAAGAAAACGCGCGTCCTCGTCATGACCGGCGTTGGGTCCGCTCGACGGCCGATCGATGGCCAGCACGCCAATGACGTCGCCGCGATCCAATATGGGCGCCGCGATCACCGCCTGACGCCCGCCGGGCGCGTCCGGATCGACCGGCCAGGCCGCGAAATCAGGATCATTTTCGACATTTCCGACGACCACGGGCGACCGCGCCGTCGCCACGCGGCCGATGGCCCTTTCCGGCAGGATCGCACCGCCCTCCCGCGCCTCAAAACGGCCGTAGCCGACAACCGGCTTCGCGTCGCCGACGCTGTCGATCAGGACGATCGTCGCGCCACGCATGTCGACGAAGCTCGACAGGAGATCAAGGACTTGCGCAAGCACCTCGTCGAGTCGACCCGGCGCGCCGAGGACCTTCGAAATCTCGTAAAGGCCGCGCAGCGCGACATCGGCGCGGCAGGAAAGAGCCGGCATGGGCGGAAGACTCTGCGGGTCGAGGCTAGCCATGACGAAGACCGCCATCTTCGCCTCCGCGCGGAAGAATCCGCCGCGCGCAAGAAGCGCCGGGTCTTTCCAGCCGCATGACAAGAGGGACGCGATCCATCTTCGCCTCCGGGGCCTCTCGCTCGGGAGCCCTAAAAGCCATCAGAAATTCCGTTCTCAGACCACCTTGAGCGAGGTCAGCGGCACGAAATTGCTCGCCGGCTCGGGCTTTGGCGCGACGGCCTCCTTGTGCACCTTGAACAGACGCTCCTGGATCGGGCTCGACGCGATGAAATCCTGATAGGCCTGTTCGAGATGGGCGCGGCACATCGCCTTGATCTCGGAATCGTCGAGGCCGTCGAAAGCGCCATCGACCTCGCTGCCCTTGAGATATTGTCCCATGCGGCGAAGGATGTGGAGCCGCGACACATGGACCACGGAGGGCTCGAAGGGAATTTCGAGATAGTTGAAGAAATCTTCCGCGGAAGACAGCTTTCCCAGATCCTGCAACACGCCCATGGTTTATCCTTCCACTCTTTCGTCTTTTGCGGCCCCGGACTTCTTCACGCGGCGCTGCAAGTGGTTGAGCCGCGCTTCCAGAAATTCGACGCGGTCCAGCAGGAGCGACAGAACCTCGCCGACCGGATCGGCGATGAGATGATGGTCGAGATTGACCCGGCCGCCGCCAG
>JAJXYV010000225.1 GCA_021780435.1 Pseudomonadota bacterium | reverse complement strand
TGCGACAGCGCGTGATAGAGCCCTTCCCGGCTCAGCAGCCGCGAGGTCGCCTGGGCGACGAGCGCCGCGATCATCAGGGGAATGATCATGGCGTGGTCGTCGGTCATTTCGGAGACGATGACGAAAGCGGTGATCGGCGCATGGGTGACGCCGGTGAGGAAGGCGACCATGCCGATCAGGGCCAGCGCCCCCAGCGGCGCATGGGGAAAGACCAGGCTGAGCAGCGAGCCTTCGCCGGCCCCGATGGCGAGGGACGGCGAGAAAATGCCGCCAGGGATGCCGCTGATCGTCGAGAGCGTGGTGGCGATGAATTTCAGCGGCGCGAACCAGTAGTCGATGTCAGCCTTGGCGTGGACGACCGCGCGCGCCTGGGCGTAGCCGGTGCCGAAGATCGACGGATCGCCATTCATGCCGGCAAGGGCGACGCCGAGGCCGCAGAGCATGGCGAAGAGAATGGGCCAGCGGACGATCGCCGCCCCCGCGCCGCCCGGCAGCCCGCGTGCGAAGGCGGTGACAATGACGATGAACAGGCCGCCGCTGAGGCCGCCCACGACGCCGCCCGCCAGGATCGTGGCCCACGCGCGCCCAAGCGGGAGAACCGCGGCCGTCGAGCCGAAATAAGCGTAATCCCCGAACAGCGCCAGCGAGGTGAGGCCCGCCGCGATCACCGCGCCGATGATCAGCCCGCTGGTGCGCGTCTCGAACGACCGGCTCAATTCCTCGATGCCGAAGACGATGCCGGCCAGCGGCGTGTTGAAGGCCGCCGCGACGCCCGCCGCCGCGCCTGCGAGCAGAAAGCCGCCCTGCCGATAGGGCGCGCGATGCCCCAGTGCGTGCATGATCGCGCCGCCGACCTGAACCGTCGGCCCCTCGCGCCCCGTCGAGGCGCCGCAGAGCAGGCCAAGCGTCATCACCAGGATCTTGCCCAGCGCAACGCGCAGCGAAACCAGCGCCGTGCGCCTTTCCTGATCCTCGATCTGCAGCGCCGCGATAACTTGCGGAATCCCGCTGCCCTGCGAATTGGGGAAGACCGTGCGCGCCAGAAGCACGGAGACGCCGAAGCCGAGGGGCGTCAGGGCCAGACCGATATATGGCGAGAGCTGGAGAAGGGCCTTCAGGACCTCCTGGGCCTTGTCGGCCAGGAAAGCCATCGACACCGCGGCCGCGCCGACGACCAGGCCGCCGGCCAGAAAAAGCGCCTGTCGCGACCATCGCTTGATGGCGAGGCGCGAACGCACCGCGAGATGTTGCCAATAGCGATTGACGAGTTCCGACCGCGTCACAATTCCGCACCCCGTTGGCGCGCTGCTTCCAGCGCTCTCATTTTCCTTCGCGTTCTTTCCGCAATTTTTCCCAGTAGTCCAGACGTTTGACGATCTCGCGTTCGAAACCGCGCTCGACGGGACGATAAAGTTTTCGCCTACCCAAAGCCTCGGGCCAGTAGTTCTGGCCGGAAAAGGCGTCGGGCTCGTCATGGTCATAGGCGTAGCCGGCGCCATAGCCTTCGTTTTTCATCAGCTTGGTCGGCGCGTTCAGGATCACCTTTGGCGGCATGAGCGAGCCGTGCTCGCGGGCAAGAGTCATCGCCGCCTTGTAGGCGACATAATTGGCGTTGGATTTGGGAGCGGTGGCGCAATACACGACGGCCTGGGCGATGGCCAGTTCGCCCTCGGGGCTCCCGAGGAAATCATAGGCCTCTTTGGCGGCGTTGGCGACGACCAGCGCCTGCGGGTCGGCAAGCCCGATGTCCTCGACCGCCATGCGCACCACGCGGCGGGCGATGAACAGCGGATCCTCTCCGGCGTCGAACATGCGTGCGAGATAATAGAGCGCGGCGTCGGGGTCCGAGCCGCGCACGGTTTTATGCAAGGCGCTGATGAGGTTGTAATGACCCTCCTGCCCCTTGTCATAGATCGGCGCCCGGCGCTGGACGATTTCGGTGAGCGTTTTGGCGCCAAAAATTTCGCCGGGACGCGCGGCGCGAAAAATTTCCTCGACCAGAGTGAGGGCGGCGCGGCCGTCGCCATCGGCCATCGTCGCCAATGCGGCCCGCGCCTCCTCGTCGAGCGGCAGCTTTTTGCCCTCGACCGCCTCCGCGCGCTCCAGCAGCTTCTCGATCGCCGCCGGGTCGAGACTGTGGAAGGTCAGGACGCGGGCGCGCGACAGCAGCGCGGCGTTGAGTTCGAAACTCGGGTTTTCGGTGGTTGCGCCGATCAGGGTGATCGTGCCGTCCTCCATCACCGGCAGGAAGGAATCCTGCTGGGCTCGGTTGAAGCGGTGAATCTCGTCGACGAAGAGCAGGGTCCCCTGCCCGGCGGCGCGCCGCGCCCGGGCCTCCTCGAAAATCTTCTTGAGTTCGCCGACGCCGGAAAAGATCGCCGAGGCCTGGACGAAATGGAGCTTCGTCTCATGGGCGAGCAGCCGCGCCACGGTGGTCTTGCCGGTGCCCGGCGGGCCCCAGAAGATCAGGCTGCCGAGCGAGCCCGATTCGATCAGCCGGGTCAGCGCGCCATTGGGGCCGAGCAGATGGTCCTGTCCGGCGACCTCGCCGAGGCTTTTCGGGCGCATGCGCTCGGGCAGCGGGCGCGGCGCGTCCCGCTCCAGTCCGGCGCTGGCGAAGAGATCGGTCATGGCCCTTTTTGGCGCGTCTCGTCCGCAGGAGCAACAGCCGATTGACCTGAACGGCCATCCGGTCCAAACCAGCGCCAAATGACGAGGTGAACCATGTCCGACCTTTCCCCCGCCGCTCTGGAAAAACAGCTCATCGCCGAAGAGACCGCCAAGATGCTGCTGGAGGTCGGCGCCGTCCTGTTCAATTCGGAAAAGCCCTTCATCTTCACCTCGGGCTGGGCGAGCCCGGTCTATACCGACATGCGCAAGCTGATCGCTTTTCCGCGCCTGCGCAGCGCCCTGATGGATTTCGCGGTCAAGACGATCCAGCGCGAAATCGGCTACGAGAGCCTCGACATCATCGCCGGCGGCGAGACGGCGGGCATTCCCTTCGCCGCGTGGATTTCCGACCGGCTCGGCCTACCGATGCAATATGTCCGCAAGAAGCCCAAGGGCTTCGGCCGCAACGCCCGGATCGAAGGCGAGTTGCAGGACGGCGCGCGCACCCTGCTGGTCGAGGACCTCGCCACCGACGGCGCCTCCAAGGTCAATTTCATCTCCGCCATCCGCGAGGCGGGCCAGAGCTGCGGCCATACCTTCGTCTTCTTCTTCTATGACATCTTCCCGCAGGCCCGCGAGGAGCTGCGCAAGGAGAATATCGAGCTGCACCAGCTCACCACCTGGTGGGACGTGCTGAGGGTCGCGCGCAAGACACGCTATCTGCCGGACGCCACGCTGGATGAAGTCGAGAAATTCCTCCGCGCCCCGGCGGACTGGTCGGCCGCCCATGGCGGGGCCTCGGAATTCGGCAAGAAGGCGTGACCGCGTTCCGGCGCCTGCTCTTCACGCTCGGCGCCGCTCTGGCCATGTCGGCGCCCGCGGCGGGCGCCGACGATCGCTTTTGCGCCGGCGTGGGCTATGACGACGTCCCGGCGCTGATGCTCGGAAGGGTCAAGGCCGACGCTGGAAAAGTCTATTTCCTGACCAATGGCTCGAAGACGAATCCCTGTCCGTCGGCGGCGCCCGAATGCCGGGAAAAGGCTTATGTGGTTGCGGGCGACCTCCTCGTGCTCGGCGCGAAACAGGGCGATCATGTCTGCGCCGATTACGACGGCGGCAAGGGCGATCGCGGCGGCTGGCTTCCCGCGGCGGCGATCGAGCCCGCGCCCGTCGAAACGGACGCTGCGGCGTGGGTCGGCAAGTGGAAGCGCGTCGAAGCCGAGATCAGGATCGCCTGGCAGGGCGACGGCCTGAACGCGGAAGGCGATGCGACCTTCGGCGCGCTCGACCCCGCCCGCGTCAGGCGCGGCGGCGTCAATGTCGGGGATTTTTCTGGGTCGCTCACCTTCAAGGACGGCCACGGCTCCATAACCGACAAGGACGCGGATCCAAAAGATTCCTTCGCCTGCCGCCTCCGTCTCGCCCGCTCCGGCCCCTTCCTTTTCGTGCGCGACAACATGCAATGCGGCGGGTTCAACGTGTCCTTTTCCGGCCTTTACAAGCGGGCCGCCAAATGAGCGCGCCGTCTTAGTAATCGCTTAATTCGACCTTTGCATGAGCCCGCCGCCCTTGGCAGGCCCCCGAAACCTCCCGACAATATTCCGCACAGACCCGGCGACACACCGGGCGCAAGGGAATGAGGGAAGGAATGAAAGTTTTCGCACTGGCCGCGGCTCTGGTCGCTTTCGCAGTCGTCCCCGCGTCGGCGCATGGACCGACCCGTCAGAAGATCGTCGAGACCGTGGACATCGACAAGCCGGTCGACCAAGTCTGGCCGATCATCAAGGATTTCGACTCCATTTCGAAATGGCATCCGGCGATCGCCTCCAGCGTCGCGACCAAGGGCAACGAGGTCGATTCGGTCCGCCATCTCGTGCTCAAGGCGCCCGGCGACCCGAGCTTCGACGAGGTCCTCGACAAATATGACGCGGCCGGCCACAGCTACAAATATGAAATTCCGAAGGTCGATCCGAAGATCCTGCCGGTGAACGACTATACTTCCACCATCTCGGTGCTGGACAACGGCAAGGGCGGCTCGACCGTGGAATGGAAGGGCGCGTTCTATCGCGGCTATATGCTCAACGACCCGCCGCCCGAACTGAACGACGAAAATTCAGTCGCCGCGGTCCGCAAGGTCTATCGGGCCGGCCTCGACAACATCAAGAAGATCGCCGAATCCGGAAAGTGACCATGCGCGCAAGCGCGCGCGTCGGCCAGGCTCTGCTCTCCCTGGTCCTACCTGTCCTCGCCGGATCCCTCTGTTCGGGGCCGGCCGGGGCGGGGCCGCTCGCCTTCGTGACGGACCAGGGCGCGGACGCCCTGTCCGTCATCGACCTCGACAAGGGTCAGGTCGTCCAGACGGTCAAGGTCGGCCGGAAGCCCGCAGGCGTCGCGGTCGCGCCGGGCGCGGCGAGAATCTATGTGACCAATCCCGAGGGACACAGCGTATCCGTGGTCGAGCGCCAATCCGACGGCGCCTACAAGGAAACAGCCGAAATCCCGGTCGGCGAGGGACCGCTGGGCGTTACGCTCGATAACGCCGGCGCGCGTCTGTTTGTCGCCGACTGGTACACGAACAAGGTCTATGTGATCGATCCGCAAAAGCTCGCGGTGACGGGCTCAATTCCGGTCGGCAAATCACCCTCGGGCATGGCGGCAAGCCCGGACGACCACTGGCTCTACGTCGCCAATCGCGAGAGCGACACGATTTCGGTCGTCGATCTCGCGAATCTGCGCAGCGTGGCCGAAATCCCCGTCGGCCAATCGCCCTTCGGCGTCACCTACGACCCCAATGGCCCGGATGGACCGCGCCTCCTGGTCGCCAATGTGAAATCCTTCGACGTCTCGGTGGTCGATCCGACAACCCGCCGTGAAACACGGCGGCTGAAGGTGCGCAAATATCCCTATGTCGTCGCCGTGACGCGCGACGGCGCGCGCATCTTCGTGACCAACCAGCACGACGACAGCATTTCCGCCTTCGACGGCAAGACTTACGCTTCGCTCGGCGTGATCGACGCCTGCGGCTATCCGGAAGGGCTGCTGATTTCCCCCGACCAGGCTTCCGCGCTGGCCGTCTGCTGGATGGACAACAATCTCACCGCGATCGACGTGAAGACGCTTCGCGTGACGAGACAGATCCCTGTCGGCTCGAACCCCCGCGGCTTCGGCCAGTTCATCGCCCCGGACGCGAAATGATTCACCACATGTCGAGGGCGATGCGGGCTTCCTCCGACATGCGGCTTTGATCCCACGGCGGATCGAACACCATCCTGACCTCGACGCCGGCGACGCCGGGCACGGCGGAGACGGCGTTTTCCACCCAGACCGGCATTTCGCCCGCCACCGGGCAGCCCGGCGCGGTCAGGGTCATGTCGATCCGCACGAAGCGGCTCTCATCGATATCGACGCGATAGATCAGGCCGAGCTCGTAAATGTCGGCCGGGATTTCCGGATCGAAAACCGTCTTGAGCGCCCCGATGATGCCATCGGTCAAGCGGTCGAGCTCTTCCGACGGAATGGGCTCCTGGGCGGCGAAGGCAGGGCGGTTCGGCTGAATTTCGGCTTCGGCGTTGGCGTGTTCGTTCATCGCAAAAATCCGTTCAGGCAAAGAGATGGGCGGCGCGGTCGAGCGCCGCAACAAGGGCGTCCACTTCCGCGCGCGTGTTGTAGAGCGCAAAACTGGCCCGGCAGGTCGAAGTCACGCCGAAACGCGACAGCAGCGGCTGGGCGCAATGGGTGCCCGCGCGCACCGCCACGCCGGAACGGTCAATCACCGTCGCAACGTCATGGGCGTGGGCGCCCTTCATCTCGAAGGAGAACAGCGCGCCCTTGCCGGGCGCGCGGCCGAACAGCCGCAAATAGGGCAGTTCGCTGAGGCGCTGCGCCGCATAGGCCGCGAGATCCGCCTCATGGGCGTGGATCGCGGCGCGGCCGAGGCTCTCCATATAGTCGAGCGCGGCGCCCAGCCCCACCGCCTCGACGATCGGCGGCGTGCCGGCCTCGAACCGATGCGGCGGAACGCCATAGGTCACATTGTCCAGTGTGACCGTCTCGATCATCTCGCCGCCGCCGGCGAAAGGCGGCAGCTTTTCGAGCCATTCCTTCTTGCCGTAAAGCGCGCCGATTCCGGTCGGGCCATAGAGCTTGTGGCCGGTGACGACATAGAAATCGACGTCGAGGTCGCGCACGTCCACGTCGCAATGGACCGCGCCCTGCGAGCCGTCGATCAGCACCGGGATTCCGCGCGCGTGGGCGATGCGGACGATGTCCCTGACCGGCGTCACCGTGCCGAGGACATTCGACATATGGGTGATCGCG
>JAJXYV010000171.1 GCA_021780435.1 Pseudomonadota bacterium | reverse complement strand
GCGGCCAACGCCGGCAGGTCGCTCTTGGTCGCTTCGGCGAAGGAACGGAACATCCGCTGCATCGGATCGGTCAGAGCCCCCAACGACGGCGCCTCCATGGCGTCGGCGATGCCGGCGGGAAGCCCGTCGCCATCCACCAGATGGATGCCGAGACCCGCCAGCACAAGCCCCCTCACCTTTTCCGGGGTCTCGACAGCCATATGGGCGGCGATGCGCGCGCCCATGGAATAGCCCATCACATCGGCGCGGGGGACGCCCAGATGATCGAGCAGATTGGCGGCGTCGCGGGCCATGATCCAGGGCGAGTAGCGCGCCGGATCATAGAGCTTCTCGCTGCGGCCATGGCCGCGGTTATCGAAGACGATGGTCCGCCGTCCGGCATGGGTCAGGGTCTTGACCCATTGGGGAAAGACCCAGTTGACGCCGTGGTTCGAGGCGAAGCCGTGGATGAGAAGGATCGGTTCGCCGATATCATGCGTCGTGGGCGCGAAGTCGAGAAAGGCGAGGCGAACCCCGTCCGAGAGAAATTCCTGCATTGAACGATCCGGATTGAGCTGCGCTTACCAGCGCAGCAGGCGCCCGCCGGCGAACCAGCCAAGCGCGACGACGATCGAGGTCGCAATCATATACCAGACCGCGACGAAGAAGGGCGAGTCGTCTGGACAATTGGCGGCGTAAAGGAAAGCGGCGAGACCGGCGGAGGCCAAGGCCGCCGCGGCGCCCGCGCGGTGCGGGTCGCTCGGCGCGCCATGGCGGAGCGCAAGAAACAGCCCCGCGAGCGGCGCCAGAGACATGAACGGAATGAGCGTCAGGCAGTGGACGGCGTTATGGCCGATCATCCGCGCCTCCCACTGGCTGGAAGGCACGACCGCCATTTCAACCAGGCTGGCGACGATCACGAGAACGGGCGCAAGGAAAACCGCGCGGCGGGCCAGGCCCGGATCCACGCCCGGCCGGGACAGCCGCCACGCCAGAACCAGGCCGGTCACGGCCAAGGTCAGGCTGAAAAGGAACTTGAACAGGAAGCGAGGCTCGTCGAGCGAAGAGAAAAAGGTCGGCCGCAGGCCGAGGAAGACGAAAAAGAACAGGGATGAAACGAGAAAGCCCAGGCCAAGATCGAGCGCGAAGGTCCGCGACATCGGCGCGGACTTCGTGTCATTGTCGGCCGCCAAGGCGGCGATGAGATCCTCGGTCTTCATTGTCTCGTCTTCAACCATTCATCCTGCGATAAAGCTCGGCAAGCGCCTTCAGGCCGCGATGCACCGACACGCGCAGCGCGCCCTCGCTGACCCCAAGCGTCTTCGCCGCATCGCGCAAGCTCTCGCCGCGGATCGAAACAGCCTCGATCGCCTCGCGTTGCTTCACGCTCAGCTGGTCGAGGAGCCGCAGGGCGCCCTGCCGCTCCATTTCGCGCTCGATCGCCTCGCCATCGGCGGGCGCGGCGAGCACATCTTCGAAATCCGCAATGTCCGTCTCGGCGCGGCGCCCGCGCCGGCGCGCCGCGTCGATCATCTTGTTGCGCGCGATCGCCGCGAGCCAGGGCGTCAACGCCTGCTCGGGGTCCCAGGTATGGCGCTTGAGATGTATCGCGAGCAGGGTTTCCTGCACGGCGTCCTCCACGTCGCTCGCCTGCAGGCCGGCGCGCGCACAGGCTTTCAGGCAGATCTTGCGCAGGAAGGGCGCCAGCTCGGTCAAAAGGCGCTGATAGGCTGTGGCGTCACCCGCCAGCGCCGCGCGCATGGCCGCGCTCCATTCCCGATCCTGCGCCAGAAAATCCGGCATTCATCCCTCTTCTTCGCCCGTGGGCGGCGGATTGTTACAACGGAAGCGCGGCAAATGCACCTTGGCGCAAGGATTTTTTGGCGACGCGAATTTTTTTGGCGATCCCCGTAACGCGGCGCCGTTTTCCGCGTAAGTCCGGTCAGGCGGCGACGACCGCCCCAACCGGAGATTTCATGATGAGCAAAACCAGCCTGACCCGCGATCTCGCGCTTTCGACGTCCCTTGCCGCCTCCCTGATGTCGGCGCTCGCCGCCGTGCCGGCCCATGCCGAAAGCAAGCAGGAAAAATGTTTCGGCGTGGCCCTGAAGGGAACGAACGATTGCGCGGCGGGCGCCGGTACGACCTGCGCCGGAACCTCCGCCGTCGATTACCAGGGCAACAGCTGGAAATTCGTGCCGAAGGGAACCTGCGCGACCATGCAGCTTCCCGGCGGCCGCACCGGCTCGCTGAGCGCGCTCGAACGCGACCGCCCCAAGTCCTGATCGGGGCCAAGGAGGACCATCGCCATGAATATCCGCGCCGATTTCCGCGACTTTACCCCCGCCCTCGCGCAAAACGCCGCGGGCGCGGGGCTGAAACCGGCCCATGTCGCGGATATTCTGGCGACCCGGCCCGAGATCGGCTTTTTCGAGATCCACGCCGAGAATTACATGAACGCCGGCGGCCCCAACCGCCGCGCGCTCGCTGCGATCCGGGAACTCTATCCGGTGTCGGTCCACGGAGTCGGCCTTTCGCTCGGCTCGACCGAGGAACTCGACCTCGATCATCTGGCGCGGCTGAAAGAGGTGGCGGATTTCGTCACCCCGGCCCTGGTGTCCGAACATCTCGCCTGGTGCGATTTTTCCGGCCGCGCCTTCCCCGACCTTCTGCCCCTGCCCTATGATGAGGCTGCGCTGCGCCGGGTCGCGGGCAGGATCGACAGGGTTCAGGAGACGCTGGGTCGCCAGATCCTGATCGAAAACCCCGCGTCCTACCTGCGCTTCCGCGGCGATGCGCTGGCCGAGCCGCAATTCCTTGCCGAACTCTGCTCGCTGACCGGCTGCGGCCTGCTGCTGGACGTCAACAATGTCCATGTCAACGCGGTGAACCACGGTTTCGACGCCCTATCCTATTTCGATTCCTTCCCCTTTGAACGAGTTGGTGAAATCCACCTCGCCGGCCACGCCCTGGCTCGGGATTCCGACGGCGACTTCCTGATCGACGATCATGGCGGGCCGGTAAGCGAGGCAGTCTGGGCGCTCTACCGCGAGGTGATCGCCCGCGCAGGCCCACGCCCGACATTGATCGAATGGGACAATCACATCCCCGATTGGGCGGAATTGCAGGCCGAATCCGCGAAGGCTCGGATGGCGATGTCCTCGATCGATCCGACGCCGCCCCTCGACCCAGCCCTCTCCCCTCTTGAGCGGGGAAAGGCGGCTGCGCCCGACACGTTCCCGCGCCTCGCTTACGGGTTGAGGGGCGAGACATCGACGCGCTGGCAGGCCGCCTTCGCCGCGGCGCTCACCGATCCCGAAACGCCTGTCCCGCCACTGTTCGCGCCCTGCGATTCGGTCGCGCGCTTCGCGGTCTATCGCAACAATTCGGCGGCGGCGGAAATCGGCGCGCTCAAGGAACAGTTCCCCACCGTGCTGCAAATCGTCGGAGACGACGCCTTTTCCGGCCTCGCCCGCGGCTTCGCCCGGCAAAACCCGCCACGATCGCCCATTCTGGCCGATTACGGCGCGGACTTTCCCGACTTCGTCGCGGCGTTCCTCGCCGAGTCCTGCGTTATGGAAACGCCTTACCTGCCCGATGCCGCGCGGCTGGATTGGGCCGTTCTGAACGTCCTGCGCGCTCAAGAAGCCGAGCCTTGCGGCCTCGGCCGCCTCGCCGCGCTCGACGCCGAGCGGATCGGCGCCGTCCGCCCGCGGCTCCATCCCGCTCTGACGCTGATCGCCTCGGACTGGCCCCTTCTGGCCCTCCGCGACCCGGCGGGCCGAGCCATCGCCGACTGGCGCAGCGAAAATGTCCTGGTCCTGCGTCCACAGGCCGAATTGACGCTGACCCGGCTTTCCCTGAGCGACGCCGCCTTCCTGTCCGCCTGCGCCGGGAAGGCCACACTCGCCGAGGCCGCGCTGGCCGGCGAAACGGCGGAATCCGCCTTCGATTTCGGCCAGACGCTGGTCGCTTTGACCCGCGCCGGGGCCTTTGTCGATTTCACCCTCGATCACGAAACCTGAAGGGAGAGCCCGATGCGCATGCAAACCGCGATCTTTCCGATCGAACTGCCCTATTGGCGGGCCGCGAAGCCCTATCTTGCCAGCCTCGCCCAACTGGCGCTGCGCATCGCGCTCGCCGTACCTTTCTACCGTTCGGGCATGACCAAATGGGACGGTTTCCTGAACCTGAGCGACAGCGCCGACGCCTTGTTCACCGACGAATTCAAGCTGCATCTTTTCGGCGGCGAATATCCGTTCCCCGCCCCGCATCTCATGGCTTACGCCTCGGGCGTCATGGAAGTGCTGCTGCCGACCCTGCTCGTGTTCGGCCTCGGCACAAGGCTTGCCGCTCTCGGCCTGCTCGGCATGACAGCCGTCATCCAGCTCACCGAACCCGACGGCTGGGCCAATTTCCACCTGATCTGGGCCGCGACCGCGCTCGCCATTCTCGTCCATGGCCCGGGCAAGATCTCGCTTGACGCCCTGATCGGCATCGGCAAATAGGCCTCTACCCAAATGAAGCGGCATTGATTATGTTGCGCCGCATTGAGCGCCCGGGACGGCCATCGGGAGCCGCCCCTTACCGGATAGAGCCCATGTCGGACCACGCCATTCCGCATTTCCACAACCAGCCCGGCCTGCCGAAAATTCGCATCGGCGCCAAGGAATTCATGTGCATTGGCGCGCTCCCGCCCTTTGACCACCCCCATATCTATATCGATATGGGCTCGGACCCGGAGGCGGTCTGCCCCTATTGCTCGACGCTCTATGTCTATGACGCCGCCCTGCACGGCCACGCCGACCCGGTCGAATGCGAGGCTCCGGCCAAGGCGGCCTGAGGCCTCCGCCAGCGGGCGCGCCTGCCCGCCGCGGGAGTTGCGGAAGTGACCTCAAGAGAGCCTTTCGTCATCGCCGGAGGCGGCGTGGGCGGCCTGACTGTTGCGCTGGCCCTGGCGCAGATCGGGCGCCGCGTTCTGCTTTTCGAGCGCGCGCCTGCCTTTCGCGAAGTCGGCGCCGGCTTGCAGCTTTCGCCCAACGCCTGCCGGGTTCTGCGCCGGCTCGGCGTGCTCGACTCCCTGATGGATCTCGCTGTTGCGCCGCGCTTTGTGCGGCTGCGTCGCAATTCCGACGGCGCCGATCTCGCTCGAGTTCCGCTCGACGACGCCGAAAGCCGCTGGGGCGCCCCCTATATTGGCGTCCATCGCGCCGACCTGCTCGCGGCCCTGGTCGACCGCGCCCGCGCCAACGACCTGATCGAAATCACGAATGATTCGACCCTGACCGGCTTCATCCAGGACGAGAGGGGCGTCGCCGTCACCTTTCGCTTCGACGGCGAATTCCGGCGCGCCTCGGGCGCCGCCCTGATCGGCGCAGACGGCGTGCGCTCGATGGTCCGCAGCCGGATGTTCCCCGGCGAGGCCGACAAGCCAGTCTATACCGGCCACACCGCCTGGCGCACGATCCTGCCCGCCGCCAAGCTCCCGGACGCCTTTCGCGCGCCTGTCGCCAATCTCTGGTTCGGCGACCGAGCCCATTTGGTCCATTATCCGCTGCGCGCCGGCTCGATCGTCAACGTCGTCGCGCTCGTCGAGGACGCCTGGCGCGGCGAGACCGAGAACGACCCCGATTTCTGGGACACCGAAGGCGACCGGCGCTTCCTCCTCAACCGGTTCAAGGATTGGGCAGGCGAAGCGCGCTCCCTGATCGGCGCCGGCGAAACCTGGATGCGCTGGCCCCTGTTCGATCGGCCGTCGCTCGACGCCTGGACGCGTGGCCGGGTGGCCCTGCTCGGAGACGCCGCCCACCCCATGCTTCCCTATCTCGCCCAAGGCGCCGCCCAGGCGATCGAGGACGCCGCGGCGCTGTCCGCCGCCGTCGCGGAAAATCAGGACGACCCGGCCGCCGCCCTATCGTTTTATTCGGCCGCGCGCGCCTTCCGCGCCAGGAAGATCCAGGAAGCAGCGCGCGCCCAAGGCGAAATTTATCATCTTGGCGGCGTCAAGGCCTTCATGCGCGACGTCGCCCTGCGCCTTTCGCCATCCGGGATGCTGCGCGGGCGACAGGATTGGATATACTCCGCTTAACAGACGCAATCGATCCCTTGCGGCGAAAGGCCGGACAGTCTAAGCAGCAGCGCCCGACGCTTGGGGAGCGGAAGCCGAATGACCTCTGACGCCTTCGACGCGCCCGAATTGCGCACCGCCCATGTGATCGTGGTCGCCAATGAAAAAGGCGGCTCCGGCAAGTCGACCATGTCGATCCATCTGGCGGTCGCCCTGCTCAAGGCCGGCTATCGCGTCGCCACCATCGATCTCGACATCCGCCAGCGCACCCTGACCCGCTTTTTCGAGAACCGCGCCTCGTTCGCCCAGACGGCGCCGTGGGAGGTCGAACTCCCCCGGCATTTCGCCCCTGACCGCGCCGAAGGCGCCAATGTCCACGAAAACGAATCGGCGGAGTTCGCCGTCTTCGCCGAGGCGATCGGCGAGGTCGAACACGAATTCGAATTCGTGGTGATCGACACGCCGGCGAGCGATTCCTATCTGATGCGCCTAGCCCATTCGCTCGCCGACACGCTGATTTCGCCGATGAACGACAGTTTCATCGATATGGACGTCATCTCGCGCGTCCATCACGACCGCCGCCATCGCGGCATGGTCGCCCAATATGCCGAAATCGTCCTTGAAGCGCGGCGCAAACGGCGACTCGTCGACAATGGCCTCATCGACTGGGTGCTGGTGCGCAATCGCATCGCGAGCCTGCAAAGCAACAACGCCCGCCAGGTCGACCAGGCCCTGCGCAAGCTCGCGGTGGAATTGCAATTCCGGGTCGCCGAGGGCCTCCACGACCGCGTCATCTTCCGCGAGCTGTTTCCGCTCGGCCTCACCGCGCTGGATGCGCTGGAGGAAGCCAACCACACCCTGACGCCCTCGCAGCTTTCGGCGCGGCGCGAAATCGAGACGCTGATCGGAGACCTGCGCCTGCCGTCGCGGGTCGAAGGCTCGGATTATCTGGAATCCCGTCACGTCTGGTTCGA
>JAJXYV010000022.1 GCA_021780435.1 Pseudomonadota bacterium | reverse complement strand
TGGCGGGCGTCTCGCCTTTCTTCCACTCCTTCACGTCGAGGGGCTGGGCGATCTCGCCGGCCGAGTCGTGCATGATCGGGGTGAGGACGACATCCTTCTCGACGCCGAGCACTTCCGGCGCGACATTGGAAAAGGCCTTGGCGATGCCCTTGTAGATCTCCCAATCGGCGCGCGCCTCCCAGATCGGGTCGACCGCCGCGCCGAGCGGATGGATGAAGGGATGCATGTCGGAGGTGTTGAGATCGTCCTTCTCGTACCAGGTCGCGGCGGGGAGAACGATGTCCGAATAGACGCAGGTCGTGGACATCCGGAAATCGAGCGTCACCAGGAGATCGAGCTTGCCTTCCGGCGCCTGGTCGCGCCAGACCGCTTCCTTGGGCTTGGCGCGGCCGACCTCGCCGAGATTCTTGCCCAGCACGCCATGCGAGGTGCCGAGCAGATGCTTGAGAAAATATTCGTGGCCCTTGCCTGACGAGCCGAGCAGGTTGGAGCGCCAGACGAACAGGTTGCGCGGCCAGTTCACTGGATTGTCGGGATCCTCGCAGGACATTTTCAGCTCGCCCGAAACGAGCGCCTGCGCGACATAATCCTTCGGCTCCAGGCCCTTTTCGGCGGCTTTTGCCGCAATCGTCAGCGGGTTGGTCTCCAGTTGCGGCGCCGATGGGAGCCAGCCCATGCGCTCGGCGCGGATATTGTAGTCGATCATCGCGCCATCCCAGGGGCCCGCCGGCGCGGTGGGCGACAGAATGTCCTTCGGATCGAGCGTCTCGTAACGCCATTGATCGGTATGCGCGTAGAAGAAGGATGTGCCGTTCTGCTGGCGCGGCGGACGCCCCCAGTCGAGCGCGAAGGCGACGGGCGCCCACCCGGCCTGCGGACGGAGCTTTTCCTGCCCGACATAATGCGCCCAGCCGCCGCCCGACTGGCCGACGCAACCGCACATGACCAGCATGTTGATGACCGAGCGATAATTCATATCGCTGTTGTACCAATGGTTCATGCCCGCGCCGATGATGACCATCGAGCGGCCCTTGGTCTTTTCGGCGTTGAGCGCGAATTCATGCGCAACCTGAATGATCTTGTCGCGCGAGACGCCCGCGATCTTTTCGGCCCAGGCCGGCGTATAGGGAACGTCCTCGTCGAAGCTCTTCGCGACATTCTCGCCGCCGAATCCGCGATCGACGCCGTAATTGGCGAGGAACAGGTCATAGACCGAAGCGACCAGAACTTCGCCCTCCGTCGTCTTCAGCCGCGTCGCCGGGATGCGCCGGTTGAGCACGCTGGGATGATTGGAATGGGTGAAATGCTCGTGTTCGATATTGCCGAAATAGGGGAAGGCGACATCGACCAGTTCATGCTTGCCATCCTTCAGGGACAGCATCAGGTCGACAGGCGCGCCATCCGATTTTTTCGCTTCGAGATTCCACTTGCCCTTTTCGCCCCAGCGGAAGCCGACGGAGCCGCGCGGCGCGACCAGTTCGCCGCTCGTCGCCTCGAAGGCCAGGGTCTTCCATTCGGGATTGTTGGTTTCGCCGAGGGCGCCGTCGAGGTCGCTGGCGCGCAGGAAGCGATCGGCGACGAGCTTGCCGTCCTGCTCGACCAGCTTCACCAGCATCGGCATGTCGGTGTAGCGCTTGACGTAATCCACGAAATAATCGACCTGGCGATCGATGTGGAACTGCTTCAGGATGACATGGCCCATCGCCATGGCGACCGCGGCGTCCGTGCCCTGTTTGGGCGACAGCCAGATGTCCGCGAATTTCGACGCCTCCGAATAGTCGGGGCAGATCACCGCGCTCTTGGCGCCGCGATAGCGCGCTTCGGTGTAGAAATGAGCGTCCGGCGTGCGGGTCTGCGGCACATTGGAGCCCCACAGGATCAGGAATCCGGCGTTGTACCAGTCGGCCGATTCCGCGACGTCGGTCTGTTCGCCCCAGGTCTGCGGCGAGGACGGCGGCAGGTCGCAATACCAGTCATAGAAGGACAGGCACACGCCGCCGAGCAGCGACAGATAGCGCGCCCCGGACGCATAGGAGACCATCGACATGGCCGGGATCGGCGAGAAGCCGACGACCCGGTCAGGACCATAGGTCCTGATCGTATAGGCGTTGGAGGCGGCGATGATCTCGTTGACCTCGTCCCAGCGCGCGCGGATGAAGCCGCCATGGCCGCGCTTCGCCGTATAGGATTCGCGCTTGGCCGGATCCTGAACGATGGACGCCCAGGCCGCGACCGGCGTCATGCTTTTCCGCGCCTCGCGGTAGAGCTTGACCAGCGCGGAACGAACCAGCGGATATTTCACGCGGTTGGCCGAATAGAGATACCAGCTGTAGCTCGCGCCGCGCGGACAGCCGCGCGGCTCGTGATTGGGCAGGTCCGGCCGCGTGCGCGGATAATCGGTCTGCTGGGTCTCCCAGGTGACGATGCCGCCCTTGACGTAGATTTTCCACGAGCAGGAACCCGTGCAATTGGCGCCGTGGGTCGAGCGCACGATCTTGTCGTGCTGCCAGCGCTTGCGATAGCCGTCCTCCCAGCGCCGGTCCTCGTTGGTCATGACGCCATGACCATTCGCGAAGGGCTCCTGCGCCCTGCGGAAAAAGGTCAGCCGGTCAAGAAAGTGACTCATAGCCCATCTCCAAGTCGATGTTCGTTTTGTTCATTCGGCCGGCGTCGCGGCGGCGGTCCCGCGCCGCTCGACGTCGTAAAGCAGCCCGCCCCTGCGGGTGTAGACGGCCCAGGTGACCAAGACGCAGAGGACGTAGAAGGCGCAGAAGGCCCAGAGCGCGCCGGTCACGCCGCCGGTCAGAGCGATCGAGGTGCCGTAAGACTTCGGGATGAAGAAGGCGCCATAGGCGGCGATCGCCGAAGTGAAGCCGGTGATCGCGGCGGATTCCTTTTCCGCCTGCCGCGTGCGGGCGCCGGCGTCGAGCTGAGGCTCCAGCCGCGCGATCTCACGCGTCATGATGTTCGGGATCATCTGGAAGGTCGACGCATTGCCGATGCCCGTCATCAGGAAGAGGAACAGGAAGCTGGCGAAGAAACCCCAGAACGCGCCCGGTTGTTCCTTGACGCCAATGAAGAAGATCACGCCGAGCACGCCAATGATCATGCCCAGGAACACGCCGAGCGTCACGCGCCCGCCGCCCCAGCGGTCGGCGAGCCAGCCCGTGCCGGACCGCGCCAGCGCGCCGACCAGCGGACCGAGAAAGGCGTAGGCAAGCGCGTCGACCTGCGGGAACAGGATCTTGCTCAAGAGCGGGAAGCCTGCCGAAAAGCCGATGAACGAGCCGAAGGTGCCGGTGTAGAGGACGCACATGATCCAGTTGTGCCGGCGCGTGAAGATCACCGATTGCTCGGCGAAGGAGGCCTTGGCGGAGGCGATGTCGTTCATGCCGAACCACGCCGCGAAAGCCGAGGCCACAATGAAGGGCACGAAGATGAAGGCCGCGTTCTGCAGCCACATCTGGGTCGCCTTGTCCGCCGCGCCGACGGTTTGCGCCGCGCCGCCGAGCGGGCCGAACACGCCATAGGCGATGATCAGCGGCGCGATGAACTGCACCGCGCTGACGCCGAGATTGCCGAGGCCCGCGTTCAGCGCCAGGGCGTTGCCCTTTTCCGCCTTCGGGAAGAAGAAGGAGATGTTGGCCATGGAGGAGGCGAAGTTGCCACCGCCGAAGCCGCACAACAAGGCGAGGAAGAGCAGCACGAAATAGGGCGTGTCTGGCGATTGCACCGCATAGCCGATGCCGATCGCCGGAATGATCAACGACCACGTCGCCAGGGTGGTCCAGAGCCTGCCGCCGAAGACCGGCACCATGAAGGAATAGAAGATGCGGAGCGTCGCGCCGCTCAGGCCGGGCAGCGCGGCAAGCCAGAACAATTGATCGGTCGTGAATTTGAAACCGACCAAAGGCAGTTTCGCCACCACCACCGACCAGACCTGCCAGACCGCGAAGGACAGGAACAGCGAGGGGATCGACAGCCACAGGTTCTTGCGGGCAATGGCGCGGCCGGTCGCGTCCCAGAAGGTCTTGTCCTCGGGACGCCAGTCCTCGAGGATCGCGCCGGCAAGCGGGCGGACGTGCTCCGGCTTGTGGATTTCCTGCAATTCGGGAAATTGCGGCAATTTCTCCAGGGCCGCGCCGGCCGCTTCCGCTTCCATCTGCCGGACGGCGAAATGCATCCAGGTCAAGGAAACGAGCACGATCAGGAACAGCAGCATGAAGCAGCTGGTCCACAGGCCGGTGAGATCGAACAGGACGCCGAAGGCGATCGGGAGGACAAAGCCGCCCAGCCCGCCGATCAGCCCGACGAGCCCGCCGACGGCGCCTACATTTTCCGGGTAATAGAAGGGGATGTGCTTATAGACCGCCGCCTTGCCGAGGGCCATGAAGAAGCCGAGCACGAAGATGGCGACGATGAAGCCCGGAAGCCCCATCGCGAGATGGAAACTCATATCGCCCTTTGCGCCATGGACGACGTAATCGGTCGAAGGATAGGACAGGGCGAAGGTGCAGACGACCGAAACCAGGAACATCCAGTACATGACGGTCCGCGCGCCGTAGCGGTCGGAAAGGTGCCCGCCATAGACCCGGAACAGGCTGGCGGGCAGCGAGAACATCGCCGCGGTCATGCCGGCCGTCTCGATATCGACGTGATAGACCTTGATCAGATAATGGGGCAACCAGAGCGAGAGTCCGACGAAGCCGCCGAAGACATAGAAATAATAGAGCGAGAAGCGCCAGACCTGCACATTCTTCAGCGGCGCCAGTTCGGCCCAGAAGCCCTTCGGCTTCTGATGGCTGAGGCGGCGTTGCGCCACGACCGGATCTTCCGTCGTGCTCAGGAAGAAGACGACCGCCATGATCGCCAAAGCCCCGCCCCAGACATAGGCGACGCCTTTCCAGCCCATTGCGACCATGACGAAGGGCGCGGCGAATTTCGTGACGGCCGCGCCGACATTGCCAGCGCCGAAAATGCCGAGCGCCAGCCCCTGTTTCTCGGGAGAAAACCAGCGCGAGACATAAGCCACGCCGACCGCGAAGGAGCCGCCCGATATGCCGACGCCGAGCGCCGCGAGCAGGAATTGCGGATAGGTCTGCGCGAAAGTGAGCAGGAAGGTCGCCAGCGCTCCCGCCAGCATCACGACGGTAAAGATGCGACGACCGCCATATTGGTCGGTCCAGACGCCCAGGACGAGGCGAGTCAAGGAGCCCGTGAGAACCGGCGTGCCGGCCAGCAGGCCGAATTGCGTCTCGCTGAGGCCGAGATCCCTTTTGATCTGAATGCCAATGATGGCGAAAATCATCCACACCGCGAAACAGGCGGTAAAGGCAATGGTCGAGAGCCAAAGAGCGCGCTGTTGAGCGCCGCGATCAATTGAAACGTCGGACATGATCGTCACCGTCCTCCACGAAAGTCATTGGACTTCCTGCGACGGTATTGACGGCCAAAAGCCACGCGGCACTTTGACGTTGATCAAGGAATTTGGCGGAACGCAGCGAAACAAGAATTGATTTGATAAAAATCAACTTCTGGATTGAAATATGGCTTAAGAGAAGAAGCGAATGTTGGATTCGCACTGACGTCTTCGCGTCGAGTCGAAAGGAGCGGCCGTGATGCTGTCGCGACAGCAATACGAGGAGGCGTCGCGTCTGCAGATTTTTTCGGGCTGCCGGCCCGAGACGATCGCAATGCTGCTCGAAGGCGCGTTCCTGCACCGGTTTCCAGAGCGAATCGACCTCGCGAAGGAAGCCGAGACGCCGGATTTTCTTCATGTCGTCATCAGCGGCGCTGTCGAACTCTACGCCCATTATCGCGACCGTGAGACGACGATCGAAGTCATCGGTCCGCCCAACAGCTTCATTACGGCCGCGGTCGTTCTTGACCTTCCCAATCTCAAGTCGGCGCGCGTCATCGAACCGGCGAAAATCCTGATGCTGCCTGCGGCTTCCGTGCGGAAAGCGCTGAACGAGGACGCCGCCTTCGCGGCGCGGATCGCGACCGAACTGGCGACCGCCTATCGCTACATCACCAAGGATCTCAAGAACCAGAAATTGCGCTCCAGCCTGGAGCGGCTCGCGAACTGGCTGGTGCGGCGGGACCGGGAGTCCGGCTCAAGGCATCGCGTCGTCATCCCTTTCGAAAAAAGGGTGCTCGCCGCGCAGCTCGGCATGGTCCCGGAAAACCTCTCGCGCGGCTTCGCCACGCTCGCGCGTTTCGGTGTGAAGGTGAAGGGATCGGCTCTGGAGATCCACGATCCGCAGGCGCTCGAAAACCTCGCCAAACCCGACCCGCTGATCGACGATCCTTCATCCTGAACGCAGATTCTTCCATTCCACGCCATGCGGCGCCTGATGGGATCACGAAAACCGGATCATCCCGTCGTCGCTGTCGCCGGCCCAGGCGGCGGCGCCGGGAAAAGCGGAAAGAATCGCCTCGACGCCTTCCCTCGGCGTGACATAAAGCGCCGTGGAAAGCGCGTCGGCGACGAGCGCCGACGGCGCGTATGCGGTGAGCCAGGTCCAATGCCGGGCGGGACGGCCCGTGCGCGGGTCGAACAAATGATGGTCGCCGTTATGGGCGAAGATCATGCCCGACCCTGCCGAGGTCGCCAAAGCGCCGCCCCGCAACCGTACGACATTGCGCCGGTCGGGCAGATCGACCGTCCAGAATCCTTTTTCCGGGACTCCCAGCGCGCGCATTTCGCCAAGATCGACGAAGACCTGATCGAAACCCAGCCGTTTGAGGATTTCGACGCCCCGATCCGTGACATAGCCCTGCGCCACGCCGTTCAAGGTGAGGCGCGCGCCCTCGCGCAGCGTGATGCTCTCGGCGCCGAAACTCAATTTCTCGAAGCCGACCCGACGGCGCGCCGCCTCGAAACCCGGCCCATCCGGGGGCGCGCGATCGAGATCCGATCGATACCAGTCGATGTACAGATCCCAGAGCGGCTGGACGGTTGGATCGAACAAGCCGCCGCTGGCTTGGTGGGCCCTGGCGCAGAGATCGAGAACGGACAGGAAATCGAGGGACGGCGCGTCGAGC
>JAJXYV010000020.1 GCA_021780435.1 Pseudomonadota bacterium | reverse complement strand
GAACTCGACCGCGACAAGCTCAAGGCCGCGCTCGCAGGTGAGCCCGGCGCCGGCGAGGTCATTGGCGAGGCATCGAAACAAGATCTCGCAGCGGCCTGAAAAGGAATCGGCCCGCGCGCTGGGCGGGCTGCAATCTCGATCTGTCTGACACATGAAATTGGAAAAGGCGGCGATGTCGCAGAATCTCAAGGACGCAGCACTGGACTACCACCGCTATCCGACGCCCGGAAAGATTTCGGTCGTGCCGACGAAAGCCATGGCCAATCAGCGCGACCTCGCGCTCGCCTATTCGCCCGGCGTCGCCGAGGCCTGCTTGGCGATTGTCGAAGACCCGGCCCAGGCGGATGAGATGACTTCGCGGTCCAATCTCGTCGCCGTGGTGACAAACGGAACCGCGGTTCTGGGTCTCGGCCATATCGGCCCCCTCGCGAGCAAACCGGTGATGGAAGGCAAAGCCTGCCTGTTCAAGAAATTCGCAGGCATCGACGTCTTCGATATCGAACTGGCGGAAAACGACCCCGACGCGCTGATCGAGACCATCGCGCGCATGGAGCCGACCTTCGGCGGCATCAATCTGGAAGACATCAAGGCGCCGGAATGTTTCTACATCGAGAAGAAGCTGCGCGAGCGCATGTCAATTCCGGTGTTCCACGACGATCAGCATGGCACGGCGATCGTAGCGGCAGCGGCGATCCTGAACGGCCTGCAGCTGGTCGGCAAGGACGTCGACAAGGTGAGACTGGTCGCTTCGGGCGCCGGCGCCGCCGCCCTCGCCTGCCTCGACCTGATCGTCAGCCTTGGCCTGCGGCGCGAGAACGTTACGGTCGCTGACGCCAAGGGCGTGGTCTATGCCGGTCGAACGGAAAGCATGGACGAGAACAAGGCGCGCTACGCCGTCGAAACAAACGCCCGCATGCTTGCCGACGTGATCGAGGGCGCAGATGTTTTCCTCGGCCTTTCGGCGGCGGGCGCGCTCAAGCCGGAAATGGTCCAGAGAATGGGGCCGAATCCGCTCATTTTCGCCATGGCCAATCCGACGCCGGAGATCCTGCCAGAGGACGCCCTTGCCATCCGTCCAGACGCAATACTCGGCACCGGACGTTCGGATTATCCTAACCAGATCAACAACGTCCTCTGCTTTCCCTTCATTTTCCGCGGAGCGCTGGATTGCGGCGCGACTACGATCAATGAGGAGATGAAAATCGCCGCGGTGCGCGCCATCGCGGAACTGGCCCATGCCGAAATCCCGGAAACCGTCACCATCGCTTATGGCGCCACAGGGCTGCGCTTTGGTCGGGATTATCTCATTCCCAAGCCCTTTGATCCGCGCCTGATCGAAATCGTCGCGCCGGCGGTGGCGAAGGCGGCGGCGGAATCGGGCGTCGCGCGTCGACCGATTACGGACCTGGCCGCCTATCGCGAAAAGCTCAACCAGTTCGTCTATCGCTCCGGCAACGCGATGCAGCCGGTCTTCGCGCTCGCGAAAAAGCGGCCAAAGACCGTGATCTTTGCCGAGGGCGAGGACGAGCGCATCCTGCGGGCGGCGCAGGTTGTGGCTGACGAAGGCGTCGCGCGGCCGCTGCTGCTCGGACGCCCCGACGTCATCCGGCAGCGGATCGAGGACTTCGGACTGCGTCTGAAGCCCGGCGACGCTTGCGAACTGGTCGACCCGCAAGATCCGGACATCTATCGCCCGGCGGCTCAGGATTACTACGCGATGCACAGCCGCCGCGGCGTCTCGAACGCCTCGGCGCGCGGCCAGATGCGGGCCGGCGGCGCGTTACTAGCCGCGACCTTGCTGCGGCTTGGCAAGGCGGACGCCATGTTGTGCGGCGTCGCGGGAGGCATGTCGGACCATCTGGACATCATTCGCGACGTCATCGGGCTCCGTGAAGGCGCTCAGACGCTTGCCATCATGCAGATGCTGATGTTGCAGGAACGGCAACTCTTCATCTGCGACACGCATGTCAACGAGAATCCGAGCGCCGCGCAGGTCGCCGATATCGCCATCATGGCTGCGGAAACAGTTCGTCAATTTGGTCAGACGCCTCGAATCGCATTGTTGTCGCATTCGAGTTTCGGTAGCTCGGACGCGCCCACCGCCCTCAAAATGCGTTGCGCGCGGGAAGTCGTCATTCTGCGAGCGCCCGACCTGATGATCGAAGGCGAAATGCGCGGCGACGCGGCGCTGTCGCCGGCCATCCTCGAAAACGCCATGCCTGACTCAGACTTCAAGGGACCGGCCAACGTCCTGGTCATGCCGAACATCGAAGCCGCCAATATTTCTTATAATTTGCTTCGGGTCGCTGCGGGCAACGGCATCACTGTCGGCGGCATATTGATGGGCGCGGCGAAACCGGTTCATATCCTCACGCCATCGGCCACCGTTCGCCGGATCGTAAACCTGACCGCCCTCGCGGTCGCCGACGCCGCGGCGCACGACAAGGCGCCTTTGGCGGCGGCGGCTGAATAGCGCGCCGTCCGCCATTCGTGAACGACATCGCTGCTCTGGAAACCAACCATAGCAATCGGCTTTCGGTTTTACCGACTCTGTAGACGACACGCGGCGACAGCATTTTGAGCTTTGCCGACTGCGCCGCCTGCCGATGGACCGGACACGATGCGCCGAGCCGCAGGTTAAAAAGTTGAAGGCGCGGGCATGACGGGCCAGCCAAATTCTGACGGCGATTGCGGCGGGCGCTTCCCTGGCCCGGACTTCTCCTCGCGCAAAAGGCGCGGCATGATGGGGAGCCTGGAGCGGCGTGCGAAAAAGTGGACGCCGGTTTTTCGCGAGAACGCCGCGAAAACAAAGGAATCTGGAGCGGCGCCAGAATCGTCGTTTCCGCTCGGATCGCGCTGGATCAATCTGATGAGGCTCCCGTTTTCTCGCATTCTCACAGAAATCCCGGCCCTTCGGGCTGCAGGCCGGCGGCCTTACCGATTGCCGTTTTTGGCCGGGACCGCTCTCGCTTTGGTGGTTCTTGCCGCCTGGCTCAGCTATGCGATCTCCTTTCGCCTCGGCCTGGAGCGCCTCCAGGACCGCGCCCAGCAGCGTCTTGACGTGGAGGCGGCGCGGCTCGACGGCCAGTTGGAGCGATTCGAGTTCCTGCCCTCCCTGCTGGTTGCCTCGCCAATTATATCCCGGCTGCTCGACGACCCTGACAACGCCGAACTAAGAAGCTCGGCGAGCGTCTTCCTCGAATCGATCAACGCCGTGGCGGGCGCGACCAATCTGTACATCCTCGGCGTTTCGGGGATGACCTTGGCTGCTGCGGACTATCGTCAGCCGGGCACGCCGCTCGGCCGCAACCTCTCTTTCCGTCCTTATGTGATCGACGCCCTCAAGAAGGGGCGAGGGCGTTTTTTCGGCGTGGGCGTCACCAGCGGACGCCCGGGCTATTATCAGTCTTACGCCCTTGTCTCCGATGGCGTGACGCGTGGCGTGGCGGCGGTGAAGGTCAATCTCGATTCAATCGAACGCGGATGGCAGGGCGGCGTCGGCGACATTCTGCTGGCGGATGAGCATGACGTGGCCATTCTCGTGTCGCGCGAACAATGGCGCTACCGGCCGGTCCGGCCTCTGTCGCCGCAAGCGCTCGCGGAGATTTCGACGGCGCTGCCTTACGGCGGCGCCGATCTGAGGCCGCTCCGATGGAAAGAAAAAGTGCAACTTGGCGAGGGATCAGCCCGTATCGTGACGGGCGACGGCCATGCTTTCATGACCAGTTCGCGCAAGGTCAACGGTGGCGCGTGGCGGCTGATCGTTCTCGATGATGAAGCGCCGACCAGGCAGAAGGCGATCCTGTTCGGGTGGCTTTCCGGCCTCAGCGCGGCCGTGCTGCTGCTCGCGCTGCTGATCGCCATCCAGCGCCGCCGCGCGATCCGGCAGAAGCTCGCGAGCCGCGAGGCGTTGCAGGCGGCTTACGACATGCTCGAAATCAAAGTGCAGGAACGGACGGCGGAACTGCGCGCAGCGCAGGGCGAACTGGTGCACGCCGGCAAGCTCGCCACGCTCGGCCAAATGTCGGCTGGCATTGTCCATGAATTGAACCAGCCGCTCGCCGCTATCCAGAGCGCGGCGGACAACGCCGCCGTGCTGATCGAACGAGGGCATTATGTCGAGGCGCGGGACAATGTCGCCCGCGTCGGCAATCTCGTGCGCCGGATGGGGCGGCTAACCAAGCAGTTGCGAGTCTTCGCCTATAAGTCGGGCGAGCCACCCGAAGAAATTTCAGTCGAAAAGGCGCTTCAGGAGGCGCTGACGCTGCTCCGCGCTCGCATCAAGGACGGCGGCATATCGGTCACGATGGACGTCGATCCAGGACTTCTTGCAGTCGCCAACGAAGCGCGGCTGGAGCAAGTGTTCACCAATGTCCTCGCCAATGCGATTGATGCGGTCGAGGTTGTCGAGGAGAAGGCGATCGACATTCGCGCGTCGCGGCAAGGCGACAGATGCGAAATCGTTATTGCCAATAGCGGTCCTTGCATCCCGCCTGAAATGCTTGCGTGCTTGTTCGAGCCCTTCGTGACGTCGAAGCCGGCCGGCAAGGGGCTCGGACTTGGCCTGATGCTTTGCGACCATATCGTGCGCTCCTTCGGCGGCAGGCTTTCCGCGCAGAACCTGACCCCCACGGGCGCGGCGTTCCTTATCGAAATCCCTGTACACGACGCTGCGGAGGGCGCGAGATGACAAACCAGCTTTCGATCGGCGTGATCTATGTCGAGGATGATGATGACGTCCGCATCGGCTACGTCCAGGCGCTCAAGCTCGCCGGTTTCGACGTTCTTGCATTTCCTGGCGCCGAACAGGCCATCGCCTCGATTCGCGTGGATATGCCGTTCATCGTCGTTTCCGATGTGCGCCTGCGCGGAAAAAGTGGAACCGAATTTCTTTCTGAATTGCGTCGGCTCGATCCCGAGCTGCCTGTGATCCTGGTCACGGCGCATGGCGACATCGCCATGGCGGTGGAGGCAATGCGGGCCGGCGCCTATGATTTCATCGAAAAGCCGTGCTCGTCGGAACAGTTGGTCACGGTGGTGCGCCGCGCCGCCGACAAGCGGCGGCTGACCATGGAGGTCCGGGCCCTGCGTTCCGAATTGGCGGACCAGCGCGGCATCGAAAGGACCCTGATTGGCCGGTCGCCGCAGATGCAGAAAGTCCGGCGTTTGATTTCGACCCTCGCCGCGGCCAGCGTTGACGTGATGATCTATGGCGAGACAGGAACTGGCAAGGATGTCGTCGCCCAGTGCCTGCACAATCACAGCGAAAGACGAGGCGGCAATTACGTGGCCGTCAATTGCGGTGGCCTCCCCGATTCCCTCGTCGAAAGCGAGCTCTTTGGCCATGAGGCCGGCGCGTTCACCGGGGCGACGCGGTCGCGCATCGGCAAGCTGGAATTTGCGAACAGCGGCACACTGTTTCTCGATGAGATCGAGAGCATGCCGCTGACCATGCAGGTGAAATTGCTTCGCGCGCTCCAGGAACGCGCCATCGAACGGATCGGCTCGAACAAATCCATCCCCATCGACTGCCGGATCGTCGCCGCCAGCAAGGCTGACCTGCTCCAGATGAGCGAAAGGAAGCTTTTCCGCGCCGACCTCTATTATCGGCTAGGGGTAGCCTTTATCGAATTGCCGCCTTTGCGAGAGCGCCGCGAGGACATCATGCTGCTGTTCGAACATTTCACTCTGGAGGCGGCGCGACGCTTCAAATGCGACGCGCCGATCGCCGATGAAAATCTGGTCTCCCGGCTGCTGTCGCATTCCTGGCCAGGAAATGTTCGCGAGCTTCGCAATGTCGCCGACCGGTTCGTGCTCGGCGTCCTCAACGAAAGGATGATCGGAAGCTCAGATTTCAACGGAGCCGACCAATCGCTGCCGCGGCAGCTTGAAACGGTGGAGAGGGCGATCGTTGAAGACGCGTTGCGGAGAACGAAAGGCGACATCCAGGCGGCGGCGGCGCTCCTCGGCGTCCCCAAGCAGACCCTGTATGACAAAATTAAAAGGCTCGCGATCGACATTGAGGCGATAAGAGGGACATTCGGCGCTGAAGCTGGAACTTGAAGGTCCAAGGGCTGGAAAAAAGACCGAACGGCTGCGGCTCCAGCGTCAACGAGGCCAAGCCATCCTCGACCACTACCTTGATCTTGGCGGCAATTTCATCGATACCACCAACGGTTGCGCCAAGGATCACTCGGAAAAGATCATCGGCGACTACATCGCCATGATCGCGAGAAACGCGACAGGCTGGTCATCGCCACCAAATTCAGCACGAACCTCTATGTCGGCGATCTCAATGGCGGGGGATCCAACCGCAAATCCATCATCACCACCTGCGAGCAATTGCTACGCCGGCGGCTGAACGAGATGCTCATCTCGGCTTTGCCGCGTAAACGCCTCAACAACCGCCTCGCTGATGCGGACGAAATGCGACGCGGGTCCATTCGGCCCGACAGATTGCCATGAGACCCGGGCGCCTTCCATGAGCAGGCAGAGAGCGTCGGCGAGCAGGTCCGCCTCGCCTGCGCCAGCCTGGCTGCAGAGTTCAGCAAGCCGGTTGCGATAATCGGTCTTGAATTGTTCGATGACCTTGCGCGCGGGATGGTCCGCCTCGGTCAACTCGACCGCGGCGTTGGCGATATCGCAGCCGCGCGGATCATCCAATGCGCAGGCAGTCGCCATCTGGATCCAGGCGTGAAGCTGCTTTCGTGCGTCGCCGGGGAACTGGGCCGACAGATCGCTCCAGTCTTCCTGCGCCTCCTCGCCGGCCCGGGAAAGACAGGCGGCGATAAGCTCGTCCTTCGAGCCGAAGTGACGATAGAGCGTCATCTTGTTCGTGCCGGCCGCCTCGGCGATGGCGTCCACGCCAACGCCGCGCAGGCCGTGCTTTCGGAACAGGTCGCGGGCGGATTCGATGATGCGCTCGCGCGGCGAGCTGCGCGTCATTCCGCAATCGTTCGACATATCTCCAACCTGGAAAAATTCTAAACGGACACTTGACAGGGTGTGACCAGTCTGTAACATATCGATGGTACTGACCGGTAACACCCTTG
>JAJXYV010000065.1 GCA_021780435.1 Pseudomonadota bacterium | reverse complement strand
AATATGATCCGAACCGCACTTCCTTCATCGCCCTCATCACCTATGGGGACGGCGAGCAGTCCTATATCATCGCGCCGCAGCGGCTCGCCGCCGGCGACACGGTGGTGGCGGGCGCCCAGGTCGACGTTAAGCCCGGCAACGCCATGCCGCTGTCGGCGATCCCGGTCGGCACGATCGTGCACAATGTCGAGCTGAAGATCGGCAAGGGCGGCTCGATCGCCCGTTCCGCCGGCTCTTACGCGCAAATCGTTGGCCGTGACCAGGGCTATGTCATCCTGCGCCTGAACTCGGGCGAGCAGCGCCTTGTCCATGGCCAGTGCTATGCGACGGTCGGCGCGGTGTCGAACCCGGACCACATGAACACGTCGATCGGCAAGGCCGGTCGTCAGCGTTGGCTTGGCTGGCGTCCGCACAACCGCGGCGTCGTCATGAACCCGGTCGATCACCCCCACGGCGGCGGCGAAGGCCGCACCTCGGGCGGCCGTCATCCGGTCACCCCCTGGGGCAAGCCGACCAAGGGCAAGAAGACGCGGTCCAACAAGACCACAACGAAGTTCATCGTGACCTCGCGTCACAAGGCCAAGAAGAAGGGCTGAGCCACATGTCGCGCTCGATCTGGAAGGGTCCGTTCGTCGACGGCTACCTCCTCAAAAAGGCGGAGGCCGCGGCTTCCGCCAAGCGCTCCGAGGTCATCAAGACCTGGAGCCGCCGCTCCACCATTCTGCCGCAGTTCGTCGGCCTCACCTTCGGCGTCTACAACGGTCACAAGCATGTGCCGGTGCAGGTGACTGAGGACATGATCGGTCACAAGTTTGGCGAATTCTCGCCGACCCGGACCTTCCATGGCCACGCGGCCGACAAGAAGGCGAAGAGGGGCTGAAATGTCGCAGGAAAAGAATCCCCGCGCGCTCAAGGATAACGAGGCCAAGGCCGTCTGCCGCATGATCCGCGTCAGCCCGCAGAAGCTGAACCTCGTCGCCCAGCTCATTCGCGGCAAGAAGGTCGATCGCGCGCTCGCCGACCTGACCTTCTCACAGAAGCGCATCGCGCTCGACGTCAAGAAGACGCTCGAAAGCGCGATCGCCAATGCCGAAAACAATCACAGCCTGGACGTGGACGATCTCGTCGTTGCCGAAGCCTATGTCGGCAAGGCCCTGGTGATGAAGCGCTTCCACGCCCGCGCCCGCGGCCGCGCCGGACGGGTCGAGAAGCCTTTCTCGAACCTGACGATCGTTGTGCGCGAAGTCGAAGCCGCGAAGGCCTGAGGAGAGAACGATGGGACAGAAAGTTAATCCGATCGGTCTTCGTCTGGGCGTGAACCGGACGTGGGACTCGCGTTGGTTCGCCAACAAGGGCGAATACGGCAAGCTGCTGCATGAAGACTTCGCCATCCGCGACACGCTGATGAAGGCGCTGAAGCAGGCGGCGGTCTCCAAGATCGTCATCGAGCGTCCGCACAAGAAGTGCCGCGTCACCGTTCACTCGGCCCGTCCGGGCGTGGTGATCGGCAAGAAGGGCGCCGACATCGACAAGATCCGCAAGATGGTGTCGAAGCTGACGGCCAGCGAAGTTGCGATCAACATCGTCGAGGTCCGCAAGCCGGAGATCGACGCGACGCTCGTCGCCGACTCGATCGCCCAGCAGCTTGAACGCCGCGTCGCCTTCCGCCGCGCCATGAAGCGCGCCGTGCAGTCGGCCATGCGTCTGGGCGCCGAAGGCATCCGCATCAATTGCTCCGGCCGCCTCGGTGGCGCGGAAATCGCCCGTCTCGAGTGGTACCGCGAAGGCCGCGTGCCGCTGCACACCCTGCGCGCCGACGTCGATTACGGCGTCGCCACGGCCCATACGGCCTATGGCGCCTGCGGCATCAAGGCGTGGATCTTCAAGGGCGAGATCCTGGAGCACGATCCCATGGCGCAGGAGCGCCGCGCCAACGAGATCGGCGGCGATCATGGGCACGAGCGCCGGGAACGGCGCGAGCGCCGCGAGCCGCGCGAACCGCGCGGCGCCAACTGAAGCCGAGCTTGAGAGTTTGAACCATGCTGCAACCCAAGCGCACAAAATTCCGCAAGGCCTTCAAGGGCCGCATCAAGGGCGTCGCCAAGGGCGGTTTTGAGCTCGCCTTCGGCCAGTACGGCCTGAAGGCGCTCGAGCCCGAGCGCGTCACCGCCCGCCAGATCGAAGCGGCCCGCCGCGCGATGACTCGCCACATGAAGCGCGCCGGCCGTGTCTGGATCCGCGTTTTCCCCGACGTTCCGGTCTCCTCGAAGCCGACCGAAGTGCGTATGGGTAAAGGCAAGGGATCGCCGGAATTCTGGGCGGCGCGCGTCGCCCCCGGCCGCATCATGTTCGAGATCGACGGCGTTCCGGCGCCGCTCGCCCGCGAAGCTTTCGCGCTGGCGGCCGCCAAGCTGCCGATCAAGACGCGTTTCATCGAACGCATCGCCGAATAAGGGGGATAGGATGAAGAATGATCAGCGCCTGTCTGACCTGAAGGCCATGTCGGACGATCAACTTAACGAAGAGCTGCTGAAGCTGAAGAAGGAGCAGTTCAACCTGCGCTTCCAGAAGGCGACCGGCCAGCTCGAGAACACGTCGCGCGTTCGCGTCGTGCGCCGCGACGTCGCCCGCGTGAAGACGATCGCCGCGCAAAAGACCGACGCGAAGAAGTAAGGTTTCACCATGCCGAAGCGAATTCTCCAGGGCGTCGTCGTCAGCGACAAGCAGGAAAAAACTGTGGTGGTGAAGGTGGAGCGCCGCTTCACCCATCCGCTGCTCAAGAAGACCGTCCGCCGCACCAAGAACTACCACGCCCATGACGAGGCGGGGACCTTCAAGGTCGGCGACGTCGTCTCCATCGAGGAGACCCGTCCGATTTCGAAATTGAAGCGCTGGATCGTCGTCAAAGACGAAAACAACGCTTGATTTTTGGATCGAAATGACGGAGGAAGCGCGCTCGCTTCCTTCAAGGGCCATCCGCAAGGTCGCTTCGCAAAGCGCGAAGCAGATCGGGCGGATTTCCAGTGATTGAACCGGACTTCCGCGCAGGCGGAATGCGGCTTCCCCGTTGAAGCCGTACCAGGCGTAGTCCGAAGGGGAATCGACCCCGACGGAAACCGATCTGACATGAAAGGCTCGTAGCCATGATTCAGATGCAGACGAATCTCGACGTCGCCGACAATTCGGGCGCGCGGCGGGTGATGTGCATCAAGGTGCTTGGCGGCTCCAAGCGCAAGTATGCAGGCGTTGGCGACATCATCGTCGTCTCCGTGAAGGAAGCCATTCCGCGCGGCCGCGTGAAGAAGGGCGACGTGATGAAGGCGGTCGTCGTGCGCACGGCCAAGGACATCAAGCGTCCCGACGGATCGGTGATCCGTTTCGACACCAATGCCGCCGTTCTCATCAACAACCAGAAAGAACCCGTGGGCACCCGCATCTTCGGACCGGTTCCGCGCGAATTGCGCGCCAAGAACCATATGAAGATCATCTCGCTCGCTCCGGAGGTGCTGTGATGGCCGCGAAGATCAAGAAGGGCGACAAGGTCGTCGTGCTCGCGGGCCGCGACAAGGGCCGCCAGGGCGAAGTAACGCTGGTGCTGCCGAAGGAAGGCAAGGCTGTCGTCCAGGGCGTCAACCTGGTGAAGCGTCACCAGAAGCAGACCCAGACCCAGGAAGGCGGCATCATTTCCAAGGAAGCGCCGATCCAGCTGTCGAATGTCGCGATTGTCGATCCCAAGGACGGCAAGGCCACGCGCGTCGGCTTCAAGATTCTCGACGACGGCCGCAAGGTCCGTGTCGCCAAGCGTTCCGGAGAAATGATCGATGGCTGAGGCGAAAACCCCGAAGAAGGGCGCTGAAAAGGCTCCCAAGGCCAAGGGCTCCGAGACCGTCGCTCACGCTGGCGCGGTCGCGGCGGTTCCCGAGGGCTATGTCGCGCGCATGCGCAAGCACTACGACGAAGTGGTGCGCCCGAAGATGATCGAGGAGTTCGGCTACAAGAATCCGAACGAGGTTCCCTCGATCGAGAAGATCGTCCTGAACATGGGCGTCGGCGAAGCGGTCAACGACACCAAGAAGGTGACGACGGCCGCCGCTGATCTTGCGCTGATCGCCGGCCAGAAGCCCGTCATCACCCGCGCCCGCCAGGCGATTTCGACCTTCAAGGTGCGCGAGAACATGCCGATCGGCGCCAAGGTCACCCTGCGCAAGACCCGCATGTATGAATTTCTGGACCGCCTGGTCACCGTCGCGCTGCCGCGCGTAAGAGACTTTCGCGGCCTGAATCCGAAATCGTTCGACGGCCGTGGCAATTTCGCCATGGGCATCAAGGAACATCTGGTGTTTCCTGAGATCGATTACGACAAGGTCGATACGGTTCTTGGCATGGACGTGATCGTATGCACCACGGCCAAGACCGACGACGAGGCTCGCGCTCTGCTGCGCGCGTTCAACTTCCCGTTCCGGCAGTGAGGCCTGTCCTCAAACGCGGAGACTAGAGGTAACACATGGCCAAGAAAAGTTCGATCGAGAACAACAAGAAGCGGGCCAAGCTCGCTGTGCAGAAGGGCGCCAAGCGCATCCGCCTGCGCGCGATCGCCAAGGACCGCACCTTGAGCGTGGAAGAGCGTTTCGAAGCGACGCTGAAGCTCGCCGAAATGCCGCGCAATTCCTGCATCAATCGCGTGCGCAACCGCTGCGAGGTGACGGGCCGTCCCCGCGCCTATAACCGCAAGCTGAAAATGTCGCGCATCGCGCTTCGCGAACTGGGCTCCAAGGGTCTGATCCCGGGCCTGGTGAAGTCGAGCTGGTAAGGAGACCGACATGGCGATCAATGATCCTGTGGGCGATCTGCTCACCCGCATCCGCAATGCCCAGATGCGCCGCAAGACCTCGGTGAGTTCGCCGGGTTCGCGTCTGCGCGCGCATGTCCTCGACGTGCTCAAGGACGAAGGTTACATCCGCGGCTACAGCGTTACGGAGTTCGGCAACGGCCGGACCGATTTCGAAATCGAGCTGAAATATTTCGACGGTCAGCCGGTCATTCGCGAAATCACCCGCGTCTCGAAGCCGGGCCGCCGTGTTTACGCGGCTGTCGACGCGCTGCCGCGCGTCGCCAACGGCCTGGGCATCGCGATCATTTCGACCCCGAAGGGCGTACTTGCGGATCATGCCGCACGCGACGCCAATGTCGGCGGCGAAGTGCTCGCGACGGTCTTCTGATCCGAAGGCGAGGAGGAGCAATCATGTCTCGTATCGGTAAGAAGCCCGTAGCCGTTCCGGCCGGCGTCACCGCCAAGGTCGAAGGCCAGAAGGTCACCGTCAAGGGCGCGAAGGGCGAACTGTCCTTCACCGTCCATGACGACGTGTCGGTCGTGATGAACGACAACCAGATCAAGGTCGATCCGCGTTTCGAAACCAAGCGCGCCCGCGCGCTGTGGGGCACGGCGCGGGCCCAGATCAACAACCTGGTCGTCGGCGTGACGCAGGGCTTCGAAAAGAAGCTCGAAATCACCGGCGTCGGCTACAAGGCGGCGGTCGCGGGCAAGAACCTGCAGCTGTCGCTCGGCTACAGCCACGACATCAACTATCCGATTCCGGCCGGCATCGCGATCGTGACGCCGAAGCCGACTGAAATCACCATCTCCGGCGTTGACAAGAAGCAGGTCGGCCAGGTGGCCGCCGAGATTCGCGACTATCGCGGCCCCGAGCCCTACAAGGGCAAGGGCGTCAAATATGCCGGCGAATTCATCTTCCGCAAGGAAGGCAAGAAGAAGTAAGGAACCCGCGTCATGGCTCAGGACAAATCCTCCGAAAGCCGCCGCAAGGCGCGCGTTCGTCGCACACTCCGCGCTCGCGCCTACGGCAAGCCGCGGCTGTCGGTCTTCCGTTCGTCGAAGCAGATCTACGCCCAGATCATCGACGACGAAAAGGGCGTCACGGTCGCTTCGGCTTCCACGCTCGAGAAGGACAATCGCTCCGCTCTCAAGACCGGCGCGAATATCGAGGCCGCGAAGTCGATCGGCAAGCTGATCGCCGAGCGCGCGGTCGCGGCGGGCGTCAAGGAAGTCGTGTTCGATCGCGGCGCCTATATGTACCACGGCCGGGTCAAGGCCCTGGCCGACGGCGCCCGCGAAGGCGGACTGCAATTCTGACCGGCGGAAAGCCGGTTGGTTGAAATCCTCGAAACCGGCGCGGACCGATTGTCCGCGCCGGTTTCGGGCAATCCCAGCGAGCGGGCGTTGAAAAAACGTTCCGCGCAAGTGACGGAAAAGAAAATGGCTCGTGAAGGTGAAGGCGGTCGCGGTCGCGATCGCAGGGAAGAAGAGCGCGACAGCGAATTCGTGGATCGTCTGGTTCACATCAATCGCGTCGCGAAAGTCGTGAAGGGCGGTCGCCGTTTCGGCTTCGCCGCGCTCGTCGTCGTCGGCGACCAGAAGGGTCGCGTCGGTTTCGGTCATGGCAAGGCGCGCGAAGTGCCGGAAGCCATCCGCAAGGCGACCGAATCGGCCAAGCGCGGTTTGATCCGCGTGCCGCTGCGCGAGGGCCGCACCCTGCATCATGACGTCAACGGCCGCCATGGCGCGGGCCGCGTCATCCTGCGCGCCGCCCCGGCCGGCACCGGCATCATCGCCGGCGGCCCGATGCGCGCCGTGTTCGAGACGCTTGGCGTCCACGACGTCGTCGCGAAGTCGCAGGGCTCGTCGAACCCCTACAACATGATCCGCGCCACCTTCGACGCGCTGAAGGCCGAGGATTCGCCGCGCGCCGTCGCCGCGCGCCGCGGTCTGAAGGTTTCGGTCCTGCAGTCCCGTCGCCCCGGCGGCGAAGACGGTACGGCCGAAGGCTGAGGGAGGAGCGATCCATGACTGAAGCCAAGGTAATCACGGTCGTCCAGACCAAGAGCCCGATCGGCCGCCCGGCCGATCAGCGCCAGGCCCTCGTCGGCCTCAAGCTCAACAAGATCGGCCGCAAGGCGGTGTTGAAGGACACCCCCGCCGTGCGCGGCATGATCGAAAAAGTCGCGCATCTCGTGCGCGTCGAAGCCTGAAGGGAGCGACGCACATGAAGCTCAACGG
>JAJXYV010000084.1 GCA_021780435.1 Pseudomonadota bacterium | reverse complement strand
GTCCGCGAAGGCCTCGACCTCCGCCCGGCCCGCGCGCGTCACCGGATTTTGTTCTCCGTCCCCCAAAACATCCTCCCTCGCTGACGTTAAAATGGACGAGACGGCGGCAAAGACAAGACTGGCCTAGCGGATCAGCCCCAAGGTAAAAGAGATGATGACGCTTCATTTGCTGAAACTCTGCGTCGGCGCGGATTCGGTCGCCGACCTGCGCGCATGGACCGAGATGCGCCGTAAGCGCGGGCCCGGCGTCCACGCCCATGTCACCCGCATGTTCCCCAAGCGCGCCGAGGAATTGCTCGACGGCGGCTCGCTTTACTGGGTGATCAAGGGCCAGATCGCCGCGCGGCAGAAATTGATCGGCGTCGAGCCCTTTGTCGATTCCGCCGGGGTGAAGCGCTGTGCGCTGCAGCTCGACGACGCCGTGGTCGCCGTACGCCCGCGCCCGCACCGCGCCTTCCAGGGCTGGCGTTATTTCCAGCCCGCGGAAGCGCCGCCCGATCTCGACGCGGCGTCGTCCGGCCTCGCCGAAATGCCGGAGGCCTTGCGGCGCCAATTGTCCGAACTGGGGTTGATTTAGGATCGAGCCTGCGCTGCGGCGGATTTCATCGCCGCCGCGATCGACGCGTAGGCCGCCTCCCAGGCCGCGCGCGTCTCCTCGGTGAAATCATCGCCCAGTCCCTGCCCCAGCGCCCAGATCAGGGCCTCGCCCAAGGGCGCAAAATTCTCAGCCCGCACGCCCAGGCTGAAATGCTGGCGAGCGAGAGCCTGAAAGGCCGGCCTCAGCCGCTCGAAATCGTCGAGGCTGGTCACCGCGACCGTCAGTGTCGCCATGAACTTGCGGCCCTGCTGGACGATGTCGCTCTTGAACAGCGGCCGGAGCTCGGGCGCGATCTCGAACAGGCGCGCATAGAACATCGTCGCCATCCGGTCGGACACCGGGGCGACCCGGGCGAAACTCTCGCGAATCAGCGTGACCTGCTCTGGCGTCATGCGCGCCTCCTGTACGGGCAGAATAGCGCAAAAGGCGCTTGTCCGCTTCAGGCTTCTTCCTGCGGCTCGGTGACGCTCAGGCGGCCATAATCGATATGCGGTACGCCGTTTTGCCCCATGGAGAGAATGTCGGCGAAAACCTCGCCGAATTTGACGTCTCGCCAGGAATAGCCCTTGCGGACATTGATATTCTGGCCCGACACGTCATCGAGGCCGACGAAGAGCACGACAAAAAAGGCGTCCATGGCCTCCAGCGCGTCCGGCCCGAGCCCGAAGAGCGGGCTGGTCTTGTCCACGACATGAAACAGCGTCCACGAAAAGGCGAAGATCGGATTGCGCGGCTGCTGCAGCGCGAGCTGCCTGAACCGCCGGTAACCGGGGCCTTCGACCGTCGCTTCGCTATAGATCAGCCACACCTCGGCCCGCGCCTCGTTCACGGAGCTGCGCCGCCCATTGGCGAATCGCGCCATCAACATAGTCTGGCCCTCGTGCTGGGCCATCGTCATCGCCTCGGCGAAGATCACTCGGGCGCGCGGCCTGGAAAAGCGCGCGAAAATGAGGCCCGTGAACACCGCCAGTGTGGACATGCCAGTGAAGATTTCGAGCGTCGCGATCGAATGGCCGTAGACATTGGCCGGATGCATGTCGCCATAACCGACGGTCGCCAGGGTCTCGATCGAAAAGAAGAACAGGTCCGTCAGCGAACCCGGCCTGGCGTTGGCGATCGAATCGCCTCCCAGCCAGTAGAGAGAGGCGAAGATCAGATTCATCACAACAAAATAGAGGCCGAAGCCACCGAAGAAGGCCGGCCACGAGACGCTCATGCTGTTGTGGAAAGCGTCGGTCCAGAAGGACTGGTCGAGACCGCGGGTCAGGAACTCGCGATCGCCGATGCGGACGAGTTGGTCGCGATCAGGTCTGCGACGATGAATCAAATGTTTTCCCACTTCTCGATGACCCAGCTCTCGGCCCGCGCGCCCGCGCGCCATTCTACACAAGCCGGGAGATTGAGGATCGCGTCGCAATAGGCCCGTGTCGCCGGCTGGAGCTCCAGCGCGTAAGCATCGAGGCGGACGACCACCGGCGCGAAAAAGGCGTCCGCGGCGGAAAAGGCGCCGAACAGGAAGGGTCCGCCATATCGGGCGGGCGTCTCCGAAAAGATCGCCTCGATGCGCGCCAGATCCGCGCGCGCCGTCTCGTCCAGCAGCGGCAAAGGCGCGTCGCGGCGCGCGCGGCGGAAATTGGTCGGGCAGGCCTGACGCAAGCCCTGAAACCCGGAATGCATTTCCGCGCAAAGCGAACGCGCGAGCGCCCGCGCCTGCTGCGCCCTGGGCCACACCGGCTTTTCGGCAAATTTTTCCGCCAGATATTCGATGATCGCAAGCGAGTCCCAGACGGCGAAATCACCGTCGCGCAGCACAGGCGCCTTGCCCGTCGGCGCCTCTCGCAACATGCGCTCCCGCGAGCCCTCGACATAAAGCGGCGTGACGACCTCCGCGAATGGAATGTCCATCACGCGCATGAGCAGCCATGGCCGAAACGACCACGAGGAATAGGCCTTGTTGGCGATGAACAGGGTCAGGGACATGGATGTCTCGGTTCAAAAACGATTCGTCGCCGGCTCGCGCGGTGGCTCGTGAGGGGCGCCGGCTTTCTTCCAGGCGCCGAATCCGCCTTCGATATGGGCGACCGGGCCGAGGCCCATGCGCTGCGCCAGATGCGCGGCGAGCGCCGAGCGCAGGCCCCCCGCACAGAAGAAGACGAAAGTCTTGTCCTCCTGGAACTGCGGCTTGGCATAAGGACTCGCCGGGTCGATCCAGAATTCCAACATGCCGCGCGGACAATGGAAGGCGCCGGTGATTCGCCCCTCGCGATCCAGCTCGCGCGGGTCGCGCAGATCGACAAACAGCACATCCTCGCGTCCAAGCAGATCCCGCGCCTCCGCGACTTTCAAGGTTCTGACCGCGGCATTGGCCTCGGCCAGCATCTGCTGGATTCCATAGGTGATCTTGCTCGGCATCATTCCTCTCTCTCGCCGGGGATTGGACCGCAGCTGGGCAAGCGCGTCAACACGCAAGCCTTGACCCCGGCGCAACGATCCCCGACAAGCGGCCATGCTCGACAATGACCCGCTCGCGATCATGATTTTCGACCTTTGCGTCGCCGCCGGCCCCGGCAAGACGATCTGCCCGACCGACGCGGCCAAGGCTTTCGCGCGGGCTCGCGAGGAGGACGATCTCGCCTGGCGCGGGCATCTGACCCAGGTGCGCGCCCGCGCCGTCGCCCTTGCGCGCACGGGTCGGCTGGTCATCTATCGCAAGGGCAAACCCGCCGACCCCAACGATTTTCGCGGCGTGTACCGGATCGGCCTGCCCCGGGGCGACTGACCTTCCAGGCAAGCAAAAGGGCGCGGGCATGTTCTTTGTTCTCTCGAAAATCTTCTGGCTGCTCGCCTCGCCGCTCCACCTCCTGCTCATTTCCTTGTTGGGCGGCCTTTTGCTCGCGCCGCGCTGGCGGCATGGCCGGACCCTCGCGCTGGTCGCGGCGGCGGCGCTGGCGCTGATCGTCTTTTCGCCGGCGAGCGCCCTACTGCTGCGCCCGCTCGAAGACCGCTTTCCCCGCCGCCCGGAGATCATGCCGCCGCCCGCGGGGATCATCGTGCTCGGCGGCGCGCTGGACGAGCGAATCGCCGCCGCCCGCGACCAGGTCGCGCTCAACGAGGCGGCCGAACGCATGACCGAAGGCGCCGCGCTGGCGCGGCTCTATCCGCAGGCGCTTCTCGTCTTTTCCGGCGGCTCCGGCGCTCTGATCGACGATCGGGCGAAGGAGGCGGATGTCGCGCGCCGGTTGTGGCGCGAACTGGGCGTGCCAGACGGCCAGATCCGCTTCGAGGACCGCTCCCGCAACACTTATGAGAACGCCGTCTTCACCAAAAAGCTGATCCAGCCGCAAAAGGGCGGCGTCTGGCTGCTGGTGACCTCCGCCTACCACATGCCCCGCGCTGTCGGCGTGTTCCGCGCCCAGGGGATGGCGGTCGAAGCCTTCCCCGTCGATTACCGCACGACCGGCGGCAGCGACGATTTCTGGCCGCCGGGCGACGGCTCGCTGGCCATTCGCAATTTCGAGACTGCGGCGCGGGAATGGGTCGGGCTCGTCGCTTATAGGCTCGCAGGCAAGACCGACGACCTTTTTCCGAAGCCGTGATCAGTTCACGGCGCCGACATTGGACTTGAGGAAGTTCTGCCAATCCTTCTCGTCGCCATAGAAGGCGTTGCGATCCACCTTGGTGGGGATGCCCTGCACATAGGCGTCGGATTGATATTGCCAGAAACGCCAGGCCCGATCGCCGTATTTCACCGAGGGCCGGTGCTTGGTCGAGCGAATCCAGATCGGATATTCGGTCAGGGAGCCGTCGATGATCGCCTGGTAGAAATCGACCGTCGTGTAGATGACCGGCTTCTTGCCGTAATAGCGCTCCATTTCGGTCAGCATGGCCTTGATTTCGCGCAGGGCCGAGTCCCGCTCCAGGTGGCGCGGGCAGGTCGGCGAATCGGGCGTGGCCTCGACGTCGAGAACCGGCGGCAAGGCGTCGCGCTCGGCCGGCACGTTCTTCTCGAACCAGGCCATGTTCTCGTTCCAGGGCCGGCACCAATAAACGAAATGATAGGCGCCATGCGGCAGTCCGGCCGACTTGGCGCCCTGCCAGTTCTGGACGAATTTCGGATCGATGCGGTCGCCGCCCTCGGTCGCCTTGATATAGGCGAATTTCACGCCGCCCTGCTGCACCGCGTTCCAGTCGACATTACCCTGGTATTTGGACACGTCGACGCCATGGATCGTGAAGGCCCGGGCGAGCTCCGTCGCCTCGGTTTCCTTGTAGTGGCCCGGCCGCGCTCCGACGAGCGGCTTTCCCGGCAGGACGTCGGGACCTGCGCCGCAAGCCGCCGGCGCGAGGAGAAGCCCCGGCAGCGCCAGGCGCGAGATGATTTTCAGATAAAAATCACGCATAGGGGCAAATTACCTCTAACTGGGTAATGAGTCCTTAATCTCCGTCACTTCTTTCCAACGCCCGAATTGGACCACAAATTTCGATCTTGGCAAGAGGGAGACATGCAAGATGGCGCTCCGGCGCCCTGTTTTCAGACGATTCCGCCCCTTGTCGGACCGGTTCCGGGGCGTCAGAAAGGCTCGCGCGCCATGCGGCGCGCAACGATCGGTCCAAGGCGTTCTGTCATGTGGGTAAAGAAAGCGTTAATCGCGCTGGGGCTATTGTCCGCGCTCGGCGGCGCGGCGCGAGCGGGCGCCTGCGGACCGCAGGCGCTCGGCGTATCGCGGACCATCGCCGTCGGCGGGCCCGTCCACGTCGGCCTCAAGACCTATCCCCAGACGCTTGAGCTCAAGGATCACGAGGTCGTGCTGACCTTCGACGACGGCCCCGCGGCGACCACCGCGCGCGTGCTCGACGCGCTCGAAGCACAATGCGCCAAGGCGACCTTCTTCCTCATCGGACGCAACGCCGCCGCGATGCCGGCGGTGGTGCGGCGCGAGATCGCGGACGGCGACACCGTCGGCAGCCATTCCTATTCGCATCCGGGGGACACGCTGCGCCGCCTGCCCTTCGCCGCCGGCCTGGCCGAAATCGACAAGGGCGCGGCGGCGGTGGACAAGGCGGCGGGCGGGAAGGAATCAAAACTCTTCCGCTTCCCCGGCTTCGGCGATTCGTCCGCCCTGCTCGCGACACTCGACCAGAAAAAGGTTCCCGTCTTCGGCGCGGATGTCTGGGCATCCGACTGGAACGCCATGACGCCGCAGGAAGAGCTCGACCTCCTGATGGGCCGCCTGCGGCGCTCAGGCGGCGGGATCATCCTCCTGCACGACACCAAAAAGCAGACCGCGGACATGATTCCCGCCTTGCTCGCGGCGCTGAAGGCCGAAGGCTTCCAACTCGTCCATGTCGTTCCCGGCGACGCGCCGCCCGCGCTGAAACAGGCGCCAGCCGGCTGGACCTCGGAAACCGACGCGACCCTGCGCAAGATGGGAATCGAAGGCCCGCGCAAAGCCGGCGCGCCAAGAATGGACGTCCCTCTTCAAGAGCAGAGGGAGCCGAACGCCGATAAAAAGTAAAGATGCAGAAAACGCAAGCTTCTCAGAAGCTTGGTGCGGCCAAGAGGACTCGAACCTCCACCCCGGTTAAAGGACTAGCACCTCAAGCTAGCGCGTCTACCAATTCCGCCATGGCCGCGAGATCACCGAGCTTCGCGCCCGGACAATCGGTAGGCGCGTCGTCTAACAAATCGATCCTGACCTTGCAAGCCATCCGCCGCTTTTTTCTCGACGCACCCGCCACAGCAAGCCATAAGCGCGAGACGAGAGACGACCCGATGACTGAAAACTGCATGACGCCCGCCCCTTCCCTCCTCGCCGCGCCCGGCGCGCCGCCGGTCGAATGGCGCATTTCCGAGGGCCTGACCGATTACGCCTATGCCGTGGCGGAAATGGAGGCGCGCGCCAGCGCCATCGCCGAGGGCCAGGCCAGTGAACTGGTCTGGCTGGTCGAGCACCCGCCGCTCTATACGTCCGGGACCTCGGCGAAGCCGGAAGATCTGCTCGATGCGCGCTTCCCGGTCCATGCGACCGGGCGCGGCGGCCAGTTCACCTATCACGGCCCCGGCCAGCGCGTGGCCTATGTCATGCTCGATCTCAACCGCCGCTCGCGCGACGTCCGCGCCTATGTCTGCGCGCTGGAAAAATGGATTATCGCCGCGCTGGGGCTGTTCAACGTCAAGGGTGAAATTCGCGACGGCCGCGTCGGGGTCTGGGTGCGTCGGCCGGAAAAGCCCGCCGGTTTGAACGGCGAGATCGCCGAGGACAAGATCGCGGCGATTGGCGTTCGCATGCGCCGCTGGGTGTCGTTCCATGGCATTGCGCTCAATGTCGAGCCAGACCTCGGCCATTTCTCAGGCATCGTGCCCTGCGGCATCGCCGAAACGCATTTCGGGGTCACCAGCCTGGTCGATCTCGGCCTGCCGGCGACCATGCCCGACGTGGACGTCGCCCTGCGCCGCAGTTTCGAGGACATATTCGGGCCGACCGTCTCGTCGCCAGATTGAAATGGGGCGCGGAAGGCGCGCTGAACCTTCGCTCTACTCGACCGCCCAGTTGTCGATCAGCCTCGTCTTGCCCAGCCGCGCCGCGACCAGCAGGCGGATCGGGCCATCGGCCAGCGAGGCGGCCGGCGCAA
>JAJXYV010000136.1 GCA_021780435.1 Pseudomonadota bacterium | reverse complement strand
GGATTTGAATTGATCGTCGAGCGTCGCCACGAACATCACACGCCCTGGGGGGCGACGCAAATATTCCAGTTCAGCGTATTCCGGCGCACAAATTAGAGTCTCGAAATTGGTTCTTACTGCCATAGTTGATATATAAACGTTATCGGAGGCGAGTCCGCAAGCTGGATGGGGAGAGCCATGGGCGAGATCGGGATGCGGTTCGAACAGGTTGTCGGGACGATCAAGACGCTGCCCGCCGACGGGCCGGCGCAGCCGTCCAACGAATTGAAGCTGAAGTTTTACGGCCTGTTCCGGCAGGCGCGCGACGGCGATGTCCATGGCGACCAGCCGGGCGTATTCGACTTGGTTGGCAAGTTCAAATACCAGGCCTGGTCGCACAACAAGGGCATGAAAAAGGACGAGGCCATGCGCCAATATGTGGCGCTGGCGGAAGATTTCGCCCGCGAACACGGTGTGAAGATCTGACCCGGCGGCCCTGGCCGGAAACGCCTTGCAGGAGCGCCGCCCGCGCTCTATCTGAGGGACGGGCGGCGCGCGCCGCGGGAAGTCATGTTCGACGACATCTATAATCGCAAGATCCTGGAGCTCGCGGCCAATATTCCGCGGCTGGGCCGGCTGGAGGCGCCGCAGGCTTCCGCCGAGGCTCATTCGCGCCTGTGCGGCTCCTCGATCATCGTCGATCTTTCGCTGAGCGACGGAAAGGTCGCGGATTATGCGCAGGACGTGAAGGCCTGCGCGCTCGGCCAGGCGGCGTCGTCCGTCATGGGGCGCCACATCATTGGCGCCACGCCGCACGAATTGCGGACCTTGCGCGAGACCATGCGCAGCATGTTCAAGGAAAACGGCCCGCCGCCGCTGGGCCGCTTCGCCGACGCCGGCGTGCTCGAACCCGCGCGCGACTACAAGGCGCGGCACGCCTCGATGCTCTTGGTGTTCGACGCGGTCGTCGCCGCGCTGGACAAGATCGAAAAAGGCGGAGCGGTCGGCCCCCGTCAATGACCTCCGTCAATGCGCCGGGGCGTCAGTTCGTCTATATGTGCATGTGACGAGGGGCGGCCCAAAGGACGATCCCAGGGAAAGGCCTCCTCGCCGAGGCGCTCCGCGAAAAGCTGGGCTTGAGGCCCGCAGGCCACGGGGCGAACAGGAGGATGTCATGAAAACCTTGCTTCCGGATCTCTGGACGCGCGGACTTATGACGGATCCCTTCCGCGCCTTTGAAAGGGATCTGTTCGGACGCGAACTTCCCACGCTCCGCGAAATGCCCGAACTGAAAGAGGGCATGGGTCTGGCTCCGGCGATGAATATCGCCGAGACGGAGGGCGCGATCGAGGCGACGCTCGAAATTCCGGGCGTCGACGAGAAAGACATCAAGGTTCGCGTCGAGGGCGATCGCCTGATCGTCTCCGGCGAGAAGACCATGGAGAGCAAACGCGAGGAGAAAGACTGGCACGTGACCGAGCGCCGGTTCGGCTCGTTCTATCGGACTGTGGTGCTGCCGTTCGAACCCGCGGCGGATGCGATCGCCGCCCATTATGACAAGGGCGTGCTCCATCTAACCATCCAGAAACCCGCCGCCAAGGTGACGGCCGCCAAGACCATTCCCGTGATGGCCGGCGCGCCGAAGACCGAGGAACCGCCCGTCGCTCACTGAGACAGTGCAGTGTAAACAGAAAAGCACCCGGCCGGCCCCCTCAAATGGGGGCCGGAGCTTTTTCAATCCCGCAAATCGATTCTGATCGGCACATGGTCCGAGGGCTTGTCCTTCGCCCGCATGTCGCGGTCGATGGTCACGCTCTGCAGCCGGTCGGCGGCTTGGGGCGAGAGCAGGAGGTGGTCGATGCGCAGGCCGTTGTTCTTGGGCCAGGCGCCGGCCTGATAATCCCAGAATGTATATTGTTTCGCCGCGTCCGTTGTCGCGCGGAGGGCGTCGGTGAAGCCGAGCGCCAGCAGTTCGCGGAATTTCTCCCGCGTCGGCGGCGCGTAAAGGGCGTCGCCGAGCCAGGCCTCGGGATCATAGACGTCTCGGGCGTCCGGGATGACATTGTAATCGCCGCACAGGATCAGCCGCTCCTCATTGCCGAGCAGCTTTCGGGCATGGGCGATCAGCCGGTCCATCCACGCGAGCTTGTAGGCATATTTGTCCGTGCCGAGCGGATTGCCGTTGGGCAGATAGAGGCAGCCGACGCGCGCAACCGTCTTGCCCCAGGGGATCACCGCCTCGATATAGCGCGATTGCTCGTCGCTCCCGTCGCCGGGCAGGCCGATCGCGATTTCCATCGGCGCCCTGGAGAGGATGGCGACGCCGTTATAGCTCTTCTGGCCGTGGATCGCGACATTATAGCCCTCGGCCTCGACTTCGAGGCGGGGGAACTGCTCCTCCAGGCATTTCAATTCCTGGAGGCACAGCACGTCCGGCTTGACCTCGCGCAGATAAGCGACCAGGGCCTCGACGCGCTGGCGCACCGAATTGACGTTCCAGGTCGCGATGCGCATGGAAGTTGCGGCGCCCACGCTTCAGGCTCCTGGCGCCGACGCGCGGGAAACCGGCGGGCGGGCGCGCATGAGCTTTGGCGTCGGCCCGTGCGGCGTCACGCCCTCGCGCATCAAGGCGCGGCGCAGGGGCCCGATTGCGGAAAAGAAATTGAGCGCGAAGGCGCGGGCGAAATCGACCGGCAAGGCGTGGATGAGCAGCGAGCGGTTGAGAATGTCGATGCCGCGCACGCGCAGCCCGATGTCGCGGGCGCGCTGGCGCTCGTAACGCTCCAGCCCGCGCGAGATCTCATCCGGTTCGTCGAGATTTACGCCTTCGAGGCAATCGACCAGATTGGCGATGTCGCGCAGGCTCAGGTTCAGGCCCTGCGCGCCGATCGGCGGGAAGAGATGCGCGGATTCGCCGATCAGCGCCATGCGCGTTCCGGTGACCCGGTCTGTCTTCATCGCGCCCATGGGAAAAGCGCCGACCGGCCCGTCCAGCCTGATCGCCCCGAGCAGGCCGTGGGCCTCGTCCTCGATTTCGGCGGCGAGCATGTCCGGCGGCAAGGCCTGCAAGCGCAGAGCCTCGCGCGGCGAAACCAGCCAGACGAGGCTCGAACGGTAGGGCGCGCCCTCGCGCCCGCGCAGGGGCACGAAGGTGAAGGGTCCGGAGCGCTTGTGGAATTCGGTCGAAATCTGGTGGTGCGGCTTTTCATGCGCGAGCAGAACGGTCAGCGCGACCTGCGGATAGGACCATGTCGTGACCGTAATGCCCGCAATCTGGCGGGCCTGCGAATTGCGGCCTTCGCCGGCGACGATGAATTTGGCGTCGATCCAGCCCCCGGACGCGAGCCGCGCCCGCGCGCCGGAAAAATTGAGATCGAAGAGGTCGATCAGATCCTCGACAAGCGTGATCGACGGGTTTTCCCGCGCGGCGGCGGCCAGTTCGGCGACCAGGGCGTTGTTCTCGATATTCTCGCCGAAGGCGTCGAGGTCGATCTCGCGCGAGCGGAATTCCTTGGGCGCGCTCGGGAAGATCGAGCCGGTGTCGTCGATCATCTGGATCCCCTCCATCGGGGCCGAATGTTCGGCGAGTCGCGTCCAGAGGCCGAGGGCTCGATAGAAGCGCAGCGAACCTTCGAAAAGGGCCACGGTGCGGCCCGCGAGATGGGTCTCGACCTTGCCGACGATGACGACCTTGCGGCCCTGCGCGGCGAAGGCGTGGGCGGCTGAAAGCCCCGCCGAGCCCGCGCCGGCGACCAGCACGTCGCATTCCAGATTCGCGAGCGGTTGGCGCACGCCAGAGCGAGCGTCTTTCACATCGGACTTACCCGCTTTTTCATTCGCCGGGCTCATGGCGCCATCCTCTTTCTTTACCAGATTCACTTTAAGGCCCCCGGATTTGGAAGGGCAAGCGGCCTTTGCCGACAAGACGATATGCTGCGTCCACCGCCCGTTAAGGACTGCGCGCCAGTGTCGCCGCATGAGCATCGATCCATCTACGACATTCGACCGCCGCGCGGTTGTTCTCGGCGCGGGTTTGACCTGCGCCGCCGCGACCGGCGCAGGGACAGCGGGCCTCTGGGCCTGGCGCCGCTACGGCCTGTCGGGGCGGCTGTTCAACCCGTTTCGCGCCGACCGTTTCGAATTGCCGGCGCTGGCCGGCGTCACGGACGCCGCCGGGGCGCCGGTTCCCGGCTTTTCCGCAGCCCAAATCGCCGGCAAGGCGGTCTATGTCAACGCCTTCGCTTCCTGGTGTCCGGCCTGCCGCGAGGAGCACGACGCCTTGATGGACTTCGCCCGCTCAGGGGCCAGGATCTATGGCGTCGCGACGCTGGACAAGCCCGAACAGACGCTTGCTTATCTGCGCGAGCGCGGCAATCCGTTCGCTGTTCTCGGCGTGGATCGCAAGGGCTATCTGTTCCGGGCGCTTGGCGCGCGCGGCATTCCGGCGCATTTCGTCTTTGCCCCCGCGCCGAACCTGGCCTTTATGGCGCAGGGGCCTATGGATTTAGCCCGGTTGCAGGCGAAAATCCTGCCCGCTCTCGCTTAGTCGCCCCGCGCCGCGATGGCGATGCGCGGCGGGTTGCCGAGGCGCTTGTCGAGATAGGCGCCGACCTTTTCGATCAGGTCTTCCACGCGATCCTCGAAGAAATGGTTGGCGCCCTCGACCACGGCATGCTCGATAATGATGCCCTTTTGCGTCTTGAGCTTCTCGATGACGCCGGTGACTTCCTTGATCGGCGCGACGCGGTCCTGGTCGCCATGGACAAACAGGCCCGAGGACGGGCAGGGCGCAAGGAAGGTGAAGTCGAAGCGGTTGGCCGGCGGCGCGACCGAGATGAAGCCCTCGATTTCCGGGCGGCGCATCAGGAGCTGCATGCCGATCCAGGAGCCGAAGGAGACGCCGGCGATCCAGCACGAGCGCGCCTCGGGGCTGATCGCCTGCGCCCAGTCGAGCGCGGCGGCGGCGTCGGACAATTCGCCCTGGCCGTGGTCGAACGAGCCCTGCGAGCGGCCGACGCCCCGGAAATTGAAGCGCAGGACCGAAAATCCGCGCTCCGCGAAGGCGTAATAAAGGTGATAGACGATCTGGTTGTTCATCGTCCCGCCGAATTGCGGGTGCGGATGAAGAATGATCGCGATGGGCGCGCCGCGCTGCTTGGACTGGTGGAAGCGTCCTTCCAGCCGACCGGCGGGTCCGTTGAAAATCACCTCGGGCATGGGCCTGCTCTGGCTTTCGAAATTCGGGATGGCGATATGAGCGGCCTTCTTACCCAAGCGCAGGCTTTAAACGCAAACTTTTTCGACATATTTTTCGCGCCCGCCATCGAAGCGCCCTTCGCTGGCGCCCGGAGAAGCCCGTGCTGATCGCCGTTCGCCTGTTCTGGCTCACGCTCGAAGCCGCCGTCGCCCATTTTCACGACGGCCTCGCCTTTCCCGTCCTGCTCCTCGCGGCGCTGATCGCCTGGCGGCGTTGGCGGCCCTACTGGATGCTGCCTGTCATTGTCGCGGAGGCGGTCTATGCCTCCGACCTGTTCGCCCACGCCACCGGCGGCGGCAAATTGCCGGGCGCCATGAGCAATGTCTTCTTCCAGCTCGGCGTCTTCACCCTGCTGGCGCTGGTGGGCTATGTGCTGGGCCGGCTTGTTCCAAACCGTAAAAGCTGAGGGAAACCGGCTGGCGCCGCGGCCGCCCGATTGCCCTATCCCGCGCCGCGCGCTATCGAAAGCCATGGTCCAGAACAAGCCCCACCCTCCGCTCGCTTTCGTCAACGCCCGCCTGATCGACCCGGAAAGCGGGGCCGAAACGCGCGGCGGGCTTCTTGTTGAGGGGGGCGCCATCCGGGATTTCGGCGCCGAGGTCTCTGATGGGAGCCTGCCGGGCGAGGTCGCGCGGATCGACTGCGGCGGCGACGTGGTCTGCCCCGGCCTGATCGACCTGCGCGCCTTTGTCGGCGAGCCGGGCGCGGAGCACCGCGAATCCATCGCCACCGCGACCGCCGCAGCGGCGGTCGGCGGGGTGACCACGCTGGTCGCCAGCCCCGAAACCCACCCGCCGGTGGACGATCCGGCGGTCGTCGATTTTCTCAAGCGTCGGGCGCGCGACCACGGGCGGGTGCGGGTCCTGCCCAGCGCCGCGATCTCCAAGGCGCTCGAGGGCCAGGAAATTTCCGAATTCGGCCTGTTGCGCGAGGCGGGCGCCGTCGCCTTCACCGACGGTTCGCGCTCGATCCGCAATAGCCAGACCCTGCGCCGCGCCATGACCTATGCGCGGGACTTCGACGCGCTGATCCTGCATTTCCCCGAGGACCGCGACCTCGCCGGCTCGGGCGTGATGAATGCCGGCGAACTGGCGACAAGGCTCGGGCTTTCCGGCGTGCCGCGCGAGGCCGAGGCCATCGCGCTCGACCGCGACATAAGGCTGGTGCGGATGACCGGCGCGCGCTATTGCGCCGCGCCCATTTCGACCAGTCTCGCGCTCGACGTGATCGCCCGCGCCAAGGCGGAAGGGCTGCCGGTCTCCTGCGGCGTCACCATCAATCACCTGACGCTCAACGAGAACGACATCGGCGATTACCGCACCTTCCTCAAGCTCAAGCCGCCGCTGCGGCGCGAGGAGGAGCGCCTCGCCCTGGTCGAGGCGGTGGCCAGCGGCCTGATCGACATCGTCTTCTCCGACCATAATCCGCAGGACGTCGAGACCAAGCGCCTGCCCTTCGGCGAGGCCGATTTCGGCGCGGTCGGCCTCGAAACCCTGCTGTCGGCGGGGCTGCGGCTGGTCCATTCCGGCCATGTGCCGCTCGCCAATCTGCTGCGCGCCATGACGACGCGGCCCGCCGACATCCTGCGGCTGGAGCAGGGGCGGCTGAAGCGCGGCGCGCCCGCCGACCTCATCCGCTTCGATCCCGACGAGCCCTATGTGCTGCGCAAGGACGATCTGAAATCGCGCTGCAAGAACACGCCCTTCGACGAGGCGAAATTGCAGGGCGTGGTCAAGGCGACCATGGTCGCCGGCCAGATCGTCCATGACGCGACAGCGGCGCTGGAGCGCGCATGATTGTTTTGCCCCCGCTCCCCCTCGCGGTCGACGCCCTCGCTGTCGGCTATGTGCTTGGTTCTATTCCCTTCGGCCTGCTGCTGACCAAGGCGGCGGGGCTCGGCGACGTGCGTTCGATCGGCTCGGGCAATATTGGGGCGACCAATGTGCTGCGCACCGGCCGCAAGGACATCGCCGCCGCGACCCTGCTTCTCGACGC
>JAJXYV010000215.1 GCA_021780435.1 Pseudomonadota bacterium | reverse complement strand
AGCGAATTGAACCGCAACGGGCGCTCGGCCGCCGCAAGGCAGAGACAATCGCCGTCGGAAGTCACGCGCGGCTCGTGATGCTCCACCTCATCGTCGGCCTCGACCAGATCACCGGGGCCGTAAAAGCCGCGCCCGTCGGAAAAGGCGCCGTACAAAACCTGCGTCAACTCAAGTCCGCGATGGCCGTGTTCGGGCGCCGAAAAGCCGGGCGCGATCTTGAGCAGGATCACGCGCTCGCGCGGCGCGCCCGGCACGGCCACACGCGCCCAGCGCAGTTTCGGGTGGACGAAGCGCCACGGCCCGATCGCACAATCCGCCATGGCCGCCGGCAGCGCGAAGCCGTCGACTGACTGGCGCCGCCGCGCGGGACCGCGAAGGGGTCTGGCCGCGCCGGAATCGACGCGCGCAAAGACCGCCTCGATCAGCGCCGGCGAAACCGGCGCCGGCGGAAGGCGTTCGAGCAACGCCCCGCCGGCCGCCTCGAACAGGCGGACCCGTTCGCGGCAATGCGGACAGCTTTCGAGATGGACGTCCACGACGAGACGCAGGCCCGCGCCGAGGTTGCCTGCGGCATGGCGCAGCAGGGTTTCATCGCCGGGATGCTGGCGGGGATTGCTCATGCCGTCTCCTCGAGCAGCTTCCGAAGCCGCGCCAACGCCAGCCGCACCCGCGACTTCACCGTGCCGAGCGGCACGCCCAGCTCGCGCGCAATGGCCGATTGCGGCTTGTCGGCGAAATAAGCCTGTTCCAGAACTTGCGCCTGTTCGCGCGTCAGTCGCGCCAAAGCCTCACGAACCTTTCGCTCGCGCTCGGCGGCGAGGAGCGCGTCCTCTCCGGTGGGGCTGTCATCGATCTGGTCCCAGTCGTCGAGCGGATCGGCCTCGCGATTGGCCCTGCGGCGGAGATGATCGACGCGGAGATTGCGCGCGATCACGAAGATCCAGGTCGAGACGCCGCCCTGCGCGCGGTTATTCAGCCCGGCCTTGCGCCAGACCGCGACCATGGTTTCCTGGATGATGTCCTCGGCCAGCGCCGTGGAATGGCCCGACCGCGCCAGCCAGGAGCCGAGACGCGGCGCAAAAAATCCGTGGAGCCGCGCGAAAGCCTCGCGGTCTTGCCTTTCGGCGACGGCTTGCAGCCATGAGCAAAGCGTTTCGGCCGAAGGCGCCGATTGCTCCATCTTTTCCACCCGCCCCCGATTTTCGGCGCCTGCTTTCGGCTCCGCCGTCACCTCGGCGGCCGCTGAAAAGCCCGAACGCGCGCCGCGCCGACTGAACGAGGGCATTATCGCCAATGGCGCGTCGAGGTCCAGCGCCGGGGCCGCGCGAAGCGAAACGAGATCAACGAGGACGGCGCTCATCTTGCACATTCCAGGATGAGGAATCGGACCCGTCGCGCCAGTTCATTCATGCCGCATCCCCTTTGCCGGAAGCCTTCGTCAAGGCCGCAAGGGTGGTACGACGCATGCGGCGCAAAGGTTCAGTCGCGCCGGCCTTTTTCGTGACCTGGCGGCCGCGGCGACGCATTCCTTCGCGGGCGAGAGCGATCAGCCGCCATCGGGCGTCTGGGCCGGGGCCTCGGGCTTCTTCTGCTTGATCCGCTTGCGCGTCTGCGGTTTTTCCCGCGGGCCTTCGACGAGGCGCACGATCGCGCCCCAGAGCGTGCGCACGTCCTGCTGGGTCAGGTTCATGCGATGGAACATGTTGCGAAGGTTGCGCTGCATGACGGGGCGCTTCGAGACCGGCCGGAAGAAGCCGGCGACCTCGAGCTTGCCTTCGACAAACTCGAAGAAGGACAGAGTCATTTCACGCTGGGCGGGCGGCGAGCGCTCCTCGCGCTCGAAGGGCAGCGCCCCGCCCTGCCGCGCCTTGAAATATTCATAACCGCACAACAGCACCGCCTGGGCCAGATTGAGCGAGCCATAGGCCGGATTGACCGGGAAGGTCAGGACGGCGCTCGCCAGCGCAATATCGTCATTGTCGAGCCCGGTGCGCTCGGGTCCAAACAAAATGCCGTGTTTCTCGCCCCCCTGGACTGCCGCGGCCGTTTCCGCCATGGCGATGGCCGGAACTTCGACCCGCTTGAACTGGCCGCGCTCGCGCGCCGTGGTCGCCCAAACGAAATTCAGGTCCGCCACGGCCTCTTCGACGCTGTCGAAGACCTGGGCTCGCTCCAGAAGGTGGACGGCGCCCGCCGCCGCCGCATAGGCGCCCTTGCGCCGCGCGCCGGTGCGCGGCCACCCCTCGCGCGGACTGACGAGGCGCAGGTCGGAAAGGCCGAAATTGGCCATGGCCCGCGCGCACATGCCGATATTCACGGCAAGTTGCGGCCGCACCAGAATGATCGCCGGACCGCCCTCGAAAAGCGGCTTCGTCCTGTCCGTCCCGGCCCCGACCAATGTTGTCCCCTCCGCCTCGCGTGAGGCGCCCTTTTCGCGTGAACGCGCGGGAAAAAGCAAGAGAGTTGAACGGAACGCAACGTCGCCGCCCGTTTTTTCGCCCGAACGAATGTCGCCGCCATGTCCCGGTTTGGCGAGCGGCGCCCTGTCTCGCGCCGCCCGCGCGAAAGCTCGCCAAAAGCCTTACTAGGCGCGGGTTCTGGCCGGTGCTATAGGGCGGCCAATCCGGCGGCCTTCGCCTGCCGGAGCGGTCACCGCTTAGGGAAAGGGTCTGCGCATGAACAAGATCAAGGTCGCCAATCCGGTCGTCGAGATGGACGGCGACGAAATGACCCGGATCATCTGGCAGTTGATCAAGGACAAGCTGATCCATCCCTATCTCGACATCGACTTGAAATATTACGATCTTTCGGTCGAGCACCGCGACGCCACCAACGACCAGGTGACGATCGATTCCGCCGAGGCCACCAAGAAATACGGCGTCGCCGTGAAATGCGCGACCATCACGCCGGACGAGGCCCGCGTGAAGGAGTTCAACCTGAAGGAAATGTGGAAGTCGCCGAACGGCACCATCCGCAACATCCTCGGCGGCACCATTTTCCGTGAGCCGATCATCTGCAAGAACGTGCCGCGCCTCGTTCCCGGCTGGACGCAGCCGATCGTCATCGGCCGCCACGCCTTCGGCGACCAGTACCGCGCCACCGATTTCAAGATTCCCGGCAAGGGCCGCCTGACCATCAAGTTCGAGGGCGAGGACGGCGCGGTCATCGAGAAGGAGGTCTTCAAATTCCCGAGCGCCGGCGTGGCCCAGGCCATGTACAACCTCGACGATTCGATCCGCGATTTCGCGCGCGCCTCGCTGAACTATGGCCTATTGCGCAAGTGGCCGGTCTATCTCTCGACCAAGAACACGATTCTCAAGGCCTATGATGGACGCTTCAAGGATCTGTTCCAGGAAGTGTACGACAACGAGTTCCATGACCGGTTCGTCGACGCCAGGATCACCTACGAGCATCGCCTGATCGACGATATGGTCGCGTCGGCGCTGAAATGGTCGGGCGGCTATGTGTGGGCGTGCAAGAACTATGACGGCGACGTTCAGTCCGACACGGTGGCGCAGGGTTTCGGCTCGCTCGGCCTGATGACCTCGGTGCTGATGACCCCGGACGGCCAGACGGTGGAAGCGGAAGCGGCGCATGGCACTGTCACCCGCCATTACCGCGAACACCAGAAGGGCAAGGAAACCTCGACCAATTCCATCGCCTCGATCTTCGCCTGGACGCGCGGCCTCGCCCATCGCGCCAAGCTCGACAACAATGCCGAACTGGCGAAGTTCTCGGCGACGCTGGAGAAAGTCTGCGTCGACACCGTAGAATCCGGCTTCATGACCAAGGACCTCGCGCTGCTCGTCGGCCCGGACCAGAAGTGGCTCACCACCACCGGCTTCCTCGAAAAGATCGACGAGAACCTGAAAAAGGCGATGTCGGCCTGAACCTGACGACGAGCCAAAACGAAAAAGCGGGCCCGACGGCCCGCTTTTTTTGTCGGAGAGCGTCTTCGCCCGCCTCACCCCGCCTGCCGCCGCGCCCGCTCCATGGTCGAGAGGGCGTAAAAGCCGCGTGCGGTCGAGACCAGGCGCCCCGCCTTGAGCATGCGGTGTAATTTTACAGAAAGATTACCCTTCGTAATTTCGAAGCCCATTTCGGTCAGAAGCTCGAAAATGCTGTCGACGTGCAGGCCGCCGGCCTCGCCTTCGAGCATTTCCACGATCATCGGCTCGATTTCGCTGGCGCGCTCGTTCGATGCGCGGCCGACCACAGAAAGAAAGCTGTCGCCGCGCCGCGTCGGACCGTCGCCGGCCGCGGCGAGAAACTCCACCACCGATCGGCGCAGATCGAGACCGGCGGCGGGATCCTTCGCCGCAAGCCCTGCGATGACGATTTCGACCCGCGCCAGCAGGCGACGGATTTCGTCGCGCGCCTCGCGCGCGGCCAGCGCCAGGAATTCCGCATTCTGCTCAAAGCCCGCGCTCATCTTGAACTCCCCGCCAAACGCTCAGATTGCACGCTGCGGATATTCAAGAACAAAGCAAAAACATCCACAGCGCGTGCAAAAATTTAGTGGATCAGCGGGAAATTTGCGAATGAAAACTTTACATTTCATTACGGATGATTAACACTCTTAATCGTAATTTAATTCTTCTTATTGAAAAATTTACACATTCGCCGATCTACAACCGGAGGGCCAAGAATGAAAAATGTGCGGTGGTTCGGCGCCAGGGCCGCGACGGAGCGAGGGGAACATCTCGTCCAGTCCTTCTTCCGTTTCGTGGGGCTCTCCCGCGCCGCCGCGCCTTCCTCGCCGGTGTCGGGCGAAGAAGACGGCGGGGCCGCCGCGAGTTGGACCGCCCGCCTCCACAGGGGCGACGATTTGCCGCCCTGCCGGCTCTCCATACTGATCGGCGCCGATTCCTGCGCCCCCATGCGCCTGGAAGCCTATCGCGGCGCGCCTGAATCAGGCGCCCGGGCCTCGGCGGCCAGGCGCTGAGCCAAGCCATTCGAAAGGGGTCTCCGACTGAAATCGCGCCAAGGAGCGCGCGCCGGATTGTGGAGTTCACGCCAGCGCTATATATAGGCCGCGAAATTCGTTGGGGAGAATTGGAATCATGGCCCCGGCCAATGACACGAATACTTACCGCCCGACTGAAGACGAGCCTTTCATGAATGAGCGGCAGCGCGAATATTTCCGCCGCAAGTTATTGAAATGGAAAGATGAAATCCTGCAGGAAGCCCGCGAGACCCTCGCAACCCTGCAGGCCGAGAGCGAAAACCACGCGGACATCGCCGACCGCGCCTCGTCGGAAACCGACCGCGCTATCGAATTGCGCGCCCGCGACCGGCAGCGCAAGCTGATCTCCAAGATCGACGCGGCCATCGGCCGGATCGATGACGGAACCTATGGCTATTGCGAGGAAACCGGCGACCCGATCTCGCTGAAGCGCCTCGACGCGCGGCCCATCGCGACCCTGTCGATCGAGGCCCAGGAGCGCCACGAACGCCGCGAGCGCGTCTACCGCGACGATTAACCGCCCGAAGACGCACCGCCGAATTTATAAAGGCGCGAAAGGCCTGGCCTTTCGCGCCTGATTTTTTTGCGACTTCGGCGCCTTTATTTGTTCAGAGGCCGCCCGAGCAACTTGGCCATCTCCTCTTCCAAGGACTCCAGCGGCTCGAAATCGATGTCGATCTTGTCTTTGGCGAGCGGCGACGGCGCCGGGACGATCGTTTCAGCCGCGGGCGCCGGTTTGACCTCAGGCGCGGGCATGGCTTCGGGAGTCGGCTCCTGCGCGAAAGGCGGCAACGGCGGAAGAGGCGAGGCGGTCGCCGCCTCGATCGTCGCGGGCGGATTTTCGACCGGAGCGGCGGGCGTTTCCACCACGGGCTCGGCCGGCGGCGTCGGCGGGACGCGGCGGGCGAAAGGCGGCGCCACGAAACGCGGCTTCGGGGGCTGATCGCCCGCGCCGGCCGGCGTGAAGCGCGGCGGCGGGAAGGCCGGCGGCTTGGACGGCCCGACGCGCGGCGGCAGCGGGAAACGCGGCGGCGGACGGTCTTGCGGCGGCTGGAGCGCAGCAGGCGGCGGAGGCGAAGCCAAGGGCGCCTCAGGCGCCGCAGCCGACTGGGGCGCGATTTCGTGCGGCGGCTCCGCGAAGTATGGCGGCGGAGCCGGGGGCGGCGCCACAGGCATTGAAGCGACAGGAATCGGCGCCGCAGGGATCGGGGCGCTCGGCGCCAGCGGATGCTGCGACGGCTCGGGCGCATGCGGCGCTTCGGCGGCCGGCGGCGCGTGATGCGGCGCCGGCGCGAGCGGCGCCGAGCCGACGGCGGCCTCGACGGCGCGCGGCGGACGCGCCTCGCGCGGCTCCACGCGCACGATGCCCGATTCGACCAGCACGTCGTTGGGGCCGCCGATCATCAGCAGATGCTCGATATTGTCGCGGCGCACGAGCATGAGCTGGCGCTCGCCGTCGATATCGTAGCTTTCGACGAAGCCTAGGCGCAGCTGGCGGGAACGCGAGCCGCGCGGCAGGCGGCGGCGAAGATCGACGGCGATTTCGACAATCTTCAGGATCAGCACGAAGGCGACGAGAAAAGCGACGCCGGCAAGGATCCACGCCAGCATTCTGTTGTCTTGTAAAAATGTCGGCATGGCCGCCGCCCGTCTCCTGAAACTCGGACCAACTCAATATCTTCTATATCGCAAGGCCGGCCCTCGCGCGCAAGAAAGGTTAAGATTTGGTTAATGGCAAGCGCCTGCTTCGATATTGCGCTTCCGCACAAGAGACGATTCCTTAAGGTGGGCCGCGCAAAAAAGGACGTGCGACGGCCGGTTCGAGGATTCCTCCGGATCGCGGAAGCGTTTAAAATCCTCGTCGGCGGTCGATTTTCCCCAAGGTTTTCATGAATCATTTGAACTCACATCCAAGCGTCGATCGCTCCGAACGCGGCGGAAGCCCGGGACTTGTCCTCGCGGTCGCGGCCGCGCTGGTCGTTTCCATGGCCGCCTTTTCCTTGCTGGAGCATGAACGGGCGACGCGTCTGATTCTCGGTCTGCTCGCCTTTCTGGCTTTCGTCGGCATTTCCGCCCTGCTCGCCTATGCCGTGGGCTTCCTCCAGTTCGCCGGCGCCCAGGCGCGCAACGACATCACCAAGGTCATCGTCGACAGCAGCCCGGACGGCATGCTCGTGACCGAAGGCGAATCCCGGATCCTCTACGCCAACGAAACCTATCTGGCGCTCTGCGGCGCCAGCGACGCTTCCGGGCTGCGCACGGTGGACCGCATCTTTTCCGGGGCGCCCGAGGTGTCCGAACCACTCTACCGCCTGGCGCAAGC
>JAJXYV010000066.1 GCA_021780435.1 Pseudomonadota bacterium | reverse complement strand
CTCCGTCGCCAGCTCCAGGCCGGGCAAGGCGAAGGCGGGATCGACGCCGCGCTCGAAACGGTAGCGCGCGTCCGAGACGATGCCGAGCTTGCGGCCGGTCTGGGCGATATTGTTCGGATCCCAGAGAGCGGATTCGATCAGCACGTCGGTCGTGTTCTCGTCGCAGCCCGAGGCCTCGCCGCCCATGACCCCGGCAAGCGATTCGACTTGCGCGTCATCCGCGATGATGACGACGCCGTCGTCGAGTTCGTAAGTGCGGCCATCGAGCGCCAGCAGGCTTTCGCCGGCCCTCGCCCGCCGCACCACCAGGTCGCCGGCGACCTTGTTCGCATCGAACACATGGAGCGGGCGCCCGCGATCGAAAGTCATGAAATTGGTGATGTCGACGAGGGCGTTGATCGGGCGCAGGCCGATGCTCTTCAGCCGCTTCTGCAGCCACTCGGGGCTCGGCCCGTTCTTGACCCCGCGCACAAGGCGCAGGGCGAACAGCGGCGCGAGAGGCGCGTCGTCGCGGGTGAAGCTCAGCTTGACGCCGACCGGGCAGGGGAATTTGCCCGCGACCGGCGCGCCGGTCCTGCCCTTCAGCCGCCCGAGGCCCGCGGCGGCCAGGTCGCGGGCGATCCCGTAGACGCTCGCGGCGTCCGAGCGGTTGGGCGTGAGGTTGATCTCGATCAGCGGGTCGTCCAGCCCCGCATAAGCCGCATAGGCGCCGCCGACCGGCGCGTCGGGCGCAAGTTCGAAAATGCCGGAGGAATCGCCTTCGAGCCCCAGCTCTTCCGGCGAGCACATCATGCCGGCGGATTCGACGCCGCGGATCACGCCCTTGGACAAGGTGAAATTCTTGGCCGGAATATAGGCGCCGGGCGGCGCGAACACCGTTTTCAGGCCGGCGCGGGCGTTGGGCGCGCCGCAGACGACCTGAAGCGGCGCGCCTTCGCCTGAATTGACCTGGCAGACCTGAAGCCGGTCGGCGTTGGGATGAGGCGCGGCGCTGACGATTTCGGCGATCCGGAAGGCGGCGAGCGTTTCGGCCGGATTCTTGACGGCTTCGACTTCGAGCCCGATGCGGGTCAGGGTCTCGACGATCGTCTCGAGCGAGGCTTCGGTGTCCAGATGCTCTTTCAGCCAGGAGAGGGTGAATTTCATTTTTTGTCTCGAACCACGGCGTCATTGCGAGCGAAGCGAAGCAATCCATGCCTCGCGCGCCGGAAATGGTTTGCGTCGTCGCTGCGCTCCGCGCAACGCCGAAGCGGCGAATGCTCAGCTCGACAGCCCGCCCGCCAGGGTCGGCAGGTCAAGCGGCCGGAATCCGTAGTGCGAGAGCCAGCGCACATCGGCCTCGAAGAAGGCGCGCAGGTCGTTCATGCCATATTTCAGCATGGCGATGCGGTCGATGCCCATGCCCCAGGCAAAGCCCTGGAATTCGTCGGGATCAAGGCCGCAATTGCGCAGGACATTGGGGTGGACCATGCCGCAGCCGAGAATCTCCAGCCAGTCGTCGCCCTCGCCGAAGCGCATCTCGCCGCCCTTGCGCGAGCATTGGATGTCCACTTCCGCCGAAGGCTCGGTGAAGGGGAAGAAGCTCGGACGAAAACGCATCTTGACGTTGGGAACTTCGAAGAAGGTCTTGCAGAATTCCTCGAGGATCCATTTGAGATGGCCCATATGGGCCTTGCGGTCGATCACCAGCCCCTCGACCTGATGGAACATCGGCGTATGGGTCTGGTCGGAATCGCAGCGGTAGGTGCGGCCCGGGCAGATCACGCGGAGCGGCGGCGGATTCTTCAGCATGGTGCGGACCTGCACCGGCGAAGTGTGGGTGCGCAGCAATTTGCGCGTCCCGTCTTCCTTGCGATTGAAGAAGAAGGTGTCGTGCATCTCGCGCGCCGGGTGGCCGGGCGGGAAATTGAGCTTGGTGAAATTGAAATCGTCGGTCTCGACATCCGGGCCTTCGGCGATGGAAAAGCCCATGTCGGCGAAGATCGCGGTGAGTTCGTCCATCACCTGGCTGATCGGATGGATGCGGCCGGTCTCGAGCGCGGCGGGGCGCGCCGGCAGGGTCACATCGAGCGTCTCGCCCGCGAGGCGGGCCTGGAGCGCCGCTTCCCTCAGCACAGTCTTGCGCAGGCCGAGCGCCTCGGCGACCTTGTCCTTGAGGGCGTTGATCCTGGCGCCTTCGCTCTTGCGCTCCTCCGGCGACATCTTGCCGAGCGTCGCGACCAAGGCGGAGATGGAGCCTTTCTTGCCGAGCGCCGCGACGCGGACATTTTCCAGCGCGGCTTCATCGTTGGCGGTTTCGATCGCGGCGAGGGTCTCTTTTTCGAGTTGGCTGAGATCAGACATTTGAAGGTCCAGGAAATGCGTCGCAGGGGGTAATGCCATGTGAAGCCGGCGCTGCAAAGCAAAAAAGCCCGCCGTCGCCGGCGGGCTTGGAATGGACGGCAACCCGACCCGACCGTAGGTCGGGTCCAGGAACGAATGTGACGCCGAGCCGTTGCGAGGGGCGCCGACCGCGTCGCGGTCGGCGCGAAAAGATCAAGCGGCGGCCGGAAGAGCGGCCTTGGCCTTTTCGACGATCGCCTTGAAGGCCGCCGGCTCCGAGATCGCCAGTTCGGACAGGACCTTGCGGTCCACTTCGACGCCGGCCTTCGCGAGGCCGTCGATGAAGCGGCTGTAGGTCAGGCCGAATTCACGCACCGCGGCGTTGAGGCGCTGGATCCAGAGCGCGCGCATGGTGCGCTTCTTGGCGCGACGGTCGCGCGTCGCATATTGCATCGAGCGATCGACGGCCGCCTTGGCGGCGCGGATCGTATTCTTGCGGCGGCCATAGAAACCCTTGGCGGCCTTGAAAACCTTCTTGTGCTTGGCGTGCGAGGTGACGCCGCGTTTGACGCGAGCCATGGATGATCTCCAGAAAATTCAGGTTACGGATTAAGGCTGGAAATCAGCCGTTGGGCAGGAAGAACTTCTTCACGTTGTCCCCGTCGGTCTTGAAGAGGACATTGGTGCCGCGAAGGTTGCGAATCTGCTTGTTGGTCCGCTTGATCATGCCGTGGCGCTTGCCGCGCTGGGCGTAGACCACCTTGCCGGTGCCGGTGATCTTGAAGCGCTTTTTCGCGCCGGATTTGGTCTTCAGCTTGGGCATTTTGCTCTCTCAATGGTAAGGCGGTGAGGCCATTGTCTCGAAATCGAGCCAAAAAACCCGCCACGGCAGCCCTTTACTGGCCGGGCGAGTTGAAGGGGCGCTTTTAGGGGAAAGCGCGTCCTTTGGCAAGGGGGCGCTCGATTGACGCCGGGCGAAACATGGCGATGATGCCCTTTGCGCCATAATCAAGCGAGGAGCCGGGTATGTTCACGCTGGCCAATCTTGTCACCTGGATCGTCGTCGGCCTGATCGGCGGCACGCTGGCCGGGCGCATCGCCACGCGCAGCAAGGCCGGCTTCGGGCTCATGCCCAATCTGGCGCTCGGCTGCGCCGGCGCGATTGTCGGCGGCGGCCTGTTCGAGCTTTTCAACCTTTGGCCCGCTCTCGACAAGGTGGCGATTTCGGCGCGCGACGTCCTTGCCGCCGTGCTCGGCTCCTTTCTCGTGCTCGCGGCGCGCTGGGCCTGGATGCGCTGGGCCGAGGAAACCGGCGGCGGGCTGGGTTAGCGGCCAGCCGAAAGCCGATTATTCGAGCGTTTCCATTGCCTCGGCGTCGAGGCGAGACGTCAGTTTCGTGTCGGGCAGAAAGAAATAGACCAGCAGCGAACAGCCGATCACGGCGCTGGCGTAATAATAGAAGCCGCTTTCCAGCCCCTGATGCTTGAACCAAAGCGCGACATATTCCGCCGTGCCGCCGAACAGGGACACGGCCAGCGCATAGGGCAGGCCGACGCCGGTCGCGCGCAAGGCGGCGGGGAAAAGCTCCGCCTTCACCACGGCGTTGATCGACGTATAGGGGGCGGTCATTACCCAGCCGAGGGCGACGAAAGCGAAGGCCTCCCACGGCCCCCGGGCCTGCGCCAGCGCCGACATCAGCGGGACCGTGCCGAAGGCTCCCATGATTCCGAAGGCGAGCAGGACTGGGCGGCGGCCGACGCGATCCGAGAGCGCGCCATAGACCGGCTGCAGGACCAGGGCGAAAATGAGGGAGGCTGCGCTGACCCAGGCGCTTTGCGAATCCGTCAGCCCCACGGTGAGCTTCAGGAATTTCTGCATGTAGATCGTATAGACATAAAAGGCGAGCGTGCCGCCCATGGTCAGGCCGACGACGACCAGCGCCTCGCGCCGATGCCGCCAAAGGGCGCCGAGCCCGCCTTCACGGCCCTTTGCCGTCGCGTTCCTGAAGGCCTCGGTCTCTTCGAGGTCCCGTCGCATCCACAGCGCGAACAGGGCAAGGGCCGCGCCGATGAAAAAGGGGATGCGCCAGCCGAAATCCTTCAGCTGGTCCGGCGTCAGGACGAGATTTTGCAGGACGAGCAGCACGCCGAGGGCGCCGAGTTGGCCGCCGATCAGGGTTACATAGAGAAAGCTCGAATAAAAGCCGCGCCGGTGCGAATCGGCCATTTCCGCGACATAGACAGCACTCGCGCCATATTCGCCGCCAAGGCTCAGGCCCTGGATCAGCCGCGCCGCCACCAGCAGGATGGGCGCCCAGACCCCGATCCGCGCATGAGTGGGCGTCAGGGCGATCGCCAGCGAGCCCGCGCACATCATCAGCACCGAGAGCATGAGCGAGACGCGCCGGCCGTAGCGGTCGCCGATTTGGCCGAACAGCCAGCCGCCGATCGGGCGCATGAAAAAGCCGAGCGCGAAGACCCCGGCGGACGAAAGCATTTGCGCGACCGGGTCCGCTCCTGGGAAGAATGCGGGCGCGAAATAGAGCGAAAAGGCCGCGTAGACGTAAAAGTCGTAATATTCGACGAAATTGCCGAGCGATCCGACAATGATGGCCTTGAGCCGCGCCGGATCGAATCGTTCGCGCGCGATGGTTTGCGTCATGCTTGCCCCTCCGGCGCCGCGAGCGCCCCGGAGGTTCGCAATGTCGCCGCCGGCGGCCGCTCGCAATCGCTGGTCCGTGCAGCGCGGCTTATTTCGGCGCCAGGATCATGATCATCTGGCGGCCTTCCATCGACGGCTCGAGTTCGACCTTGGCGTGCGGGGCGGTTTCGGCCCTCACCCGTTCGAGCACCTTGAAGCCGAGCTCCTGATGCGCCATTTCGCGGCCGCGGAAGCGAAGGACGAACTTGACCTTGTCGCCGTCCTCGAAGAAGCGCTTCACCGCCTTCATCTTGGTCTCGTAGTCATGGTCGTCGATGCCCGGCCGGAGCTTGATCTCCTTGATCTCGACGATCTTTTGCCGCTTGCGGGCCTCGGCGGCCTTTTTCTGCTCGTTGAAACGATATTTGCCGTAATCGAGGATCTTGCACACCGGAGGCGTCGCGTTCGGCACGATCTCGACCAGGTCGAGGCCATCTTCCTCGGACAGGCGCAAGGCTTCGACAATATCGACGACGCCGCGGTTCTGGCCTTCCGAATCGATCAGCTGAACCTCTCGGACGCGAATTTCCCGGTTGGTCCGGGGTCCCTCCTTCTGCGGAACCGGGGGGGCTTTCATGGGACGGCGAATGGCTTGCTCTCCTTGGCGAAGGGGCTGAGACGCCGGTCGGCGCGGACGCGCCCCGGCGTTCCTGTCCGGAACTTGGCAAATTATTTCAGCTACGGCAAAAACCCCCGCGACCGAAACCACGAGGACCAACCGCTCCCAAGATTGAGACAAAGTGGCGCAAAGTCAACGGCGCATTTGCCAAGAGACTCAATTTTCAATGCAATATCGCATCCGGCGGAGCCGCGTCAGTCGCCAGCGCCGAAATGGCGGGCATAGATCGCGAGGGTTATCGCATTCATGCGCTCGACGGAAAAGGCGCGGGCGTGGGCGCGGGCGTGGCAGGCTAGATTCTCCCGCGCGCTCGCCCCGAGGCGAAAGGCCTCCTCGATCGCGCGGATGAGGCTCGCAGGCGGGCCCGGCGGAATGAGCCAGCCGGTGCGCGCGGCCGGCTCCACCCGGGGCGGCGCCAGAACCGCCTCAACTTCGCTCGTTTCACCCGCGGCGTGAAGCACGGCGAGCGGCGCGCCCAGCGCCGCTGCCTCGATGCAAAGCGCCGAGCGGTCGTCGGGCGCGATCACCAGCGCCGCCGCGAGACAGGCGGCCGCATGGTCGGGCCAGTCGACTTGCAGGACGACGTCCTCGAGGCCAAGCCGGGCCAATTCGGCGTCGAAGGACGCCGAAGCCGATTCGCCCTCACGGCGCAGCCAGACGAAACGCGCCTCCTGCGCGTCGTTGGCGAAAAAGCCCTTGGCCTTGAGTTGCGCCGCCGCGACGAGAAAATTCTGGCGGCGTTCCGCGGGCAGGCCGATCGCGATGGCCAGCCGAACATGGGCCTTGAGGCCGAGGGCGTCGCGAAAGCGGCGGATGCGGGACCATTCGATCGCGTCCGGCGAATAGCGCCGCAGGTCGACGCCGTGAAAGCCGCGAAAGGCCTTAGCGGCGAGGGCCGGGTGACGCGCGACCGTCTTTTCCATCTCGTCGGCGGAATAAAAAATGATCGAATCGGCCTCGAGGATCGAGGCCTCCTGCGCAAATGTGAAATCCGCGACCAGCGGCGCCTGCGCCTCCCGTGCGGCCTGGAGCGCGGCGCGGGCGTCGGCCCCGGCGCGGACATGGATCAGGTCCACCCCTTCGCGCAGGACGAGCCGTGCGAGGCGACGGCGATTGGAATAGGCGCGCCATGGATTGGCGGTCGGCCCGCCGAGCGCCACGAACACGCCGCCGCGCGCCTGGAGTTCGCTCGTCAGGCGGCCCGGCGGTCCGGCGACCAGCGCCTTCGCGCCGACATCGGCGAGGCTCGCGGCCAGTTCGACGCAATCGGAGGCCGGCGAATCGAGGTCGGGAACAATCTGGAGAATGGCGCGGCCGAACAAAGCCTGGCCGTCAACCTCGCCTTCCGCGCCCCATGGCGTCATGCCCGATCCCGCATTACAAACGACGAATCACTCATCGCACCTTAGCCGTGACCCGAAGCGATCGCCAGATGACGCAAGAAGCCGAATTTTTCGCGCCCACGACGGACGGCCCGCGTCTCGCCTTTCTGGCCCGCCCCGCGCGTAAGGGACAAAAAGCGCCCGGCCTCGTCTGGCTCGGGGGCTTTCGCTCGGACATGAGAGGCTCCAAGGCGGAGTTTCTCGATTCCTTCGCCGCGGAGAACGGCCGCGCCTGCCTGCGCTTCGATTATTCCGGGCATGGCGAATCGGAAGGCGACTTCGCCGACGGGACGATCGGCCGCTGGGCCAGCGAGGCTCTGGCCGCTTTTCGCCGCCTGACCGAGGGGCCGCAGATCGTCATCGGTTCGTCCATGGGCGGTTGGATCGCGCTGCTGCTCGCCCGCGCGCTCGCGGAGGCCGGAGAAGCCGGCCGGCTGGCCGGAATGGTCCTGATCGCCCCGGCGGTGGATTTCACCGAGGAGCTGATCTGGCCGCTGCTGCCGGAATCCGTCCGGCGCGCCATTATGGCCGAGGGCGTCTGGATGCGGCCGGCCGACGCCTATGGCGAGGGATATCCCCTGACCCGCGCCCTGTTCGAGGACGGGCGCGCGCAGAGCCTTTTCGGCGGGGAAATCCGGACCCATTGCCCGGTCGCGATCCTGCAGGGCATGGCCGATCCCGACGTGCCCTGGCGACATGCGATGCGTCTGGTCGAAAGCCTCGCCGCCGATCCGGCGACCATCAGCCTCATCAAGGACGGCGACCACCGGCTCTCGCGGCCGCAGGATCTTCAGGCGCTGGCCGGGGCGATCGAGGCGATCGACGCGCAGTCCGGCGGCGCATGACCATTTGTTGAAACTTGCCCTCCGGAGCGTGTTGACAGGGGCCCTGCGCCCCCGTAGAAGACGCGCCGGGCCCAGGTGGCGGAATTGGTAGACGCGCTGGTTTCAGGTACCAGTGGTGCAAGCCGTGGAGGTTCGAGTCCTCTCCTGGGCACCAACGCTCAAGCGTTGGTCCCTCTCCCGCAAAATGCTTCTCGACAGCGCCGTTCAGGCTTGCGCGCACCTTCGCGCGATGCTTCCCTGGCCCCGTTGATCGCGGATTTTTTCATGCGCGCGACGATTCTTCTCGCTTGTTCGATGGTTTTCGCCTGGCTTGCGCCGGTGCGGGCCGACGAGAACGCCTTCGCCGGCAAATGGCGGATCGAACGGATATCGGGCGTCGATGCGTTCGACGCCGCGCGCGCCGCGTTCGATTGGCTTCCGGATGGCCGCATCGCGACCACCGTCGGCTGCAATCGCATGATCGGAAAGCCCGATGTCCATGGCGACCGGATCGCCTTCGCCGCCATGGCCATGACCAAGATGGCCTGTCCGCCGCCGCTCGACGACGTCGAAACGAAATATGCGACGGCGCTTGCGGCCGCGCGGACCTTCCGCCTGGATGGCCCTGAACTTACCTTCGCCGACGACAAGGGGTCGGCGCTCGTGGTTCTTCGCCGCGCGGAATGACTGAAGATCGGCCTCCGGCGAGGCGGTAGGTTGGCGCCCGCATCAATTCGCGGAAATTGACGCAAATTCGGAGATCGCCTTGACCGGTCCCATGGCTTGGGGCAAGCGATCCCCGGAAAAGTCTTTCGCGCCAATCGGGAATCGCAGCATGTCGGCTCAGATCGCTCAACAGGAATTCGCCGCTCGGCTCGTCGCCGTCGCCGAGGCGACCGAATCCATGCTCGACGCCCTGCTCCAGCCTCATGGCCTGCCCGGCGAGAAGACGCGTCCCGAGCGCCTGCTCGAAGCCATGCGCTATGGCGCGCTTGGCGGCGGCAAGAGGCTGCGGCCGTTCCTGGTGGTCGAAACCGCCCGGATGCTCGGCGCCGAGGGCGACGGCGTGCTGCGCGCGGCCTGCGCGCTGGAAATGATCCATTGCTATTCGCTGATCCATGACGACCTTCCGGCCATGGACGACGACGATCTGCGCCGGGGGCGGCCCACCGTCCACAAGGCCTTCGATGAAGCGACCGCGATCCTCGCCGGCGACGGCCTGCTGACCTACGCCTTCGACATCGTCGCCGACGCGCCCACCCACCCCGACGCCAGCGTGCGCGCCGATCTCACCCTCATGCTGGCGCGCGCGGCGGGCCTTGGCGGCATGGTCGGCGGGCAGGCGCTCGATCTCGAGGCCGAGGCGAGCAAGGCGCCCCACACCCGCGAATTCGTGGCCTTGATGCAGTCCATGAAGACCGGCGCGCTCCTGCTCTTCGCGGTTGAGGCCGGCGCGCGGATCGGCGGCGCCGACGCGAAGCAGACGGCGGCGCTCAGCCGTTATGGCGCGGCGCTGGGCGCGGCCTTCCAGGTCGCCGACGACATTCTCGACGCCGAGGGCGACGAACAGGCGCTCGGCAAGCGCGCAGGCAAGGACGCCGGGCGCAACAAGGCCACGCTCGTCGCCGTCCTGGGCCTCGACGAGGCGCGCAAGCGGCGCGACGCTTTGGCGCAGGAAGCCATTCAGGCGCTTCGAGACGGCGGCTTCGGCGACGCCGCCGGTGTTCTGGCCGAAGCCGCGCGCTTCACCGTCGCCCGCAGGTCCTGACCCCATGAATCCGCCGCCCGCCCGACGCCTTCCAAAGCCGTTGCGGATCGTTCGGGCGCGGCCGCGGCTGTTCCTGTGCGGCGCGCTCGGCGTCGTCGTCGGCTTCGTCCTGCCGGAGGAATGGCGCCTCGTCACCCGCGTGCTTGTCGGCTGGAATGTTGCGATCTGGATCTATCTGGCCGCCGTCGGCGTCATGGTCGCGCAATCCGAAAACCGCGACATTCATCGCCGCGCGGCTTTTCAGGACGAGGGCCGCTACGCCATCCTCATCCTGGCGGCTCTGGCGTCGGTTGCGTCCTTCGGCGCGATTTTCGCCCAGCTCGCCACGGTCAAGGAGACGCCGCACCCCATCAAGGATCTGCATGTCGCCTTGGCGGTGGCGACCATCGTCGGATCGTGGTTGTTCCTGCACATGACTTTCGCGCTGCATTACGCGCACGAATTCTTCCGGCTCGCACGGCCGGATGAGGGCGGGCATTGGCGCGGCGGAATCGAATTTCCCGGCGACCACCGGCCGGACTATCCGGATTTCCTCTATTTTTCCTATGTGATCGGCGTCGCCTGCGCGACGGCCGACGCCAATATCACCGGGCGATCCCTACGCCGGCTGGCGACCCTTCACGGGATTCTCGCCTTTTTCTACAACAACGCCGTGCTGGCGATGACGATCAATATCGGCTCCGGCTTCATCGGCGGCTGACGGCTCGGCGACGCCGATCGTGAGCGCGAAGCGCACGATCAGATACATGATTCCGAGCAGGACCGCCGAACCGACCCAGAGAATGAATTCCTGGGGGCTCGGCAGGGTCGATTGCACCGGCATGGTGATGAGCTTGCGCAGGATGACGACGATCGCGACCTCGACAAAGGTGTCCACGGTCAGGGCATGGCCGCGCAGGTAACGGATCTCGGCCGTGATGAGCGCCGAAACGGTCCATAGCAGCATGAGCGTGCCGAGGCCGTGCAGAAAGCCCTGCGCCAGATTGTCGTGGCGCAGCGCGTCGAGAACGTCGTCGACGAAGAGCCAGGTGAACAGCAGGACCGAAGCGGCGAGAGCCAACCCCAGGATCAGGTGGGCGAAGCCGTTGATCAGCCCCATCGCGCGCAGGATCAACAGGTGCAGGGGCCGCAGGGCGGTTGGCAATCTCGCATCCTCGACCATGTCAATCCGTTCGTCCATTCGACCTCCCTGGCCCGCAATGTCTGCGCCACGGCGCGCGGAGGCCTCGCGATGGCGCAACGGCGGCGCCCGTCAAACCGTCGCCGCGGCATCCTCGCGGATCAGCCGGATCCGCGCCGACAGCAATCGGGCGCGGTCGGCGCTGAGCCCCGCGTAAAGCGCGAATTCGCCCGGCGTCAGGCGCGGCGCAAGCGTCGCGTCGAGACCGGAAAGACATTCCGCCCTCAGTTCGGCGGCGATCGTCGCGCTTTCCTGCGGCGCAAGTTCGCACTTTACCCAATCCTTCAGCTCCAGCACAGGCGCGGCGGCTGCGGCGACGAGATCGCGAGCGAAGAGGAAGATTGTCTCCTGCGCCGGCCGGTCGGACAGGTTTTTTGCATCGATTTCGACCCGAATTCGGTCGCCGGGACGAAATTCGGCCGAAGCGACGCGAAGATTCGTCAGTTCGACGCGGGCATAGGACAGGCCGTGGCCGAAGGCGAACTGCGGCTCGTTGGCGATGTCGATATATTTGCTGGTGAAGGGATCGGACGCCTTCGCCGGACGGCTGGCCGGCCGCTCGGCGAAAAAGATCGGGATCTGGCCACGGTCGCGCGGCCAGGTGATCGCGAGCCGCCCGGTCGGCTCGACGCGGCCGGTCAGGACGTCGGCGATCGCCTCGCCGGCGCGTGCGCCGAGGAACCAGGTCGCAACCAGGGCGTTCGCCCGCTCGGCGAGCCAAGGGACGATCAGGGGCCGGCCGGAAAAAAGCAGGGTGACGACCGGGACGCCGGTCTCCAGAACGGATTCGGCCAATTCGCGCTGGCGGCCGGGCAGATCGACCCGCGCGCGGCTCGCCGCCTCGCCGCTCATGTTGGCGGCCTCGCCAAGGCACAGGACCGCGAGATCCGCCCCGGCGCAAAGCGCGCGCGCCGCTCCGACGCCCGAAACATCCTCGTCGCGGATCTCGACGCCTCTTGCGTGAAGGATCTCGCACGACGGCAAGGCGGCGCGCAGGCCGTCGAGAATCGTCGAACATTGCGCCGGATCGGCCGCCAGCGTCCAGGGGCCGACCATTTCGGCGCGGGCGTCGGCGAGCGGGCCGATCACTGCGATGCGGCGCAGGCCCGCGCGCAGCGGGAGCACGCCGTCATTGGTCAGCAAGGTGATCGCGCGGCGCGCCGAATCGAGCGCCAGCTCTCTCGTCTCGGCCGCCGGCGCGGCGAAACGGCGCCAAGGGTCGTCGAACAGGCCAAGCCTTTCCTTCAGCCGCAGGACGCGGCGCGCCGCCGCGTCGATGTCGCGCATTTCGACAAGCCCGCGCGCCAGGGCCTGCGGCAGGCCTGCGCGATAGGCGCCGCTCACCATGTCGAGATCGACGCCGGCCCTGAGCGCAAGCGCCGCGGCTTCGACGAGATCGGCGGCGACGCCATGATCGATCAGTTCGGCAATGGCGTTGTAATCGCTCATGATCACGCCGTCGAAGCCCAACTGGCCACGCAAATAATCGCGTAGCAGGGGAACATGCGCGGTCATCGGAACGCCGGCGACCGAATTGAAGGCGGCCATGACCGCCGCGCAGCCTGCCTCGACCGCCGCGCGGAACGGCGGCAGATAGACCTCGTGGAGCGTGCGCTCCGACACATCGACCGCCGCATATTCCCGGCCGGCGAGCGCCGCGCCGCCGCCGCAGAAATGTTTGGCGGTCGCGGCGATCGCGTCGGCGGCTGCAAGATCGCCGCCCTGGAAGCCGCGCGTCTTGGCCGCCGCGAAGCGGGCGCCGACAAGAGGATCTTCACCGAAACCTTCCGCCATGCGGCCCCAGCGCGGGTCGCGGGCGGTGTCGAGCATCGGCGCGAAGGTCAAGGCGACGCCGTCGGCCGCGGCTTCAGCCGCCGCCGCCCGCGCCGTGCGCTCCCAGAGGGCGGGGTCGAACAGGCCGGCCTCGGCCAGCGGGATGGGAAAAATGGTCTTGTGCCCGTGCAGGACGTCGACGCCGAACAGCAGCGGAATTTTGAGCCGCGTCTCTTCGAGCGCGATCGATTGCAGATCCCGCGTCGCCTCGACGCCCCAACTGTTGAGGATCGCGCCGACCTCGCCGCGGCGCAGGGCCTCGCGCGTCGGCTCGTCGCGAAAGGGGCCCGTCGCCGCCTGGCCCGACGGCGCCATGGTGAGCTGGCCGATCTTTTCGGCCAGGGTCATTTCGCCAAGTAAATTCTCGATCCGGCTCATCGCCTCGCCCAAATCCCGCCGGCTCTTGCCCGACGCGCCCGAGGGTGATGTTATAGGCAAAGTGGTCAAGGCGGTCGAGAATTGATGGCGGAAGTGCCGGACGATGCCCGCCAGGTCCCGGCGGATGGCGAGTCGAGCCGCGAAGGCATTGTCGAGCAGTCCCGCGCCTTTTTGCGGACTCTTCGTCAGTCGCCGCAGCGCGGCGCGCTGCTGGCGCTCGCGGGAGCCTTGATCGTCGTGGTCGCGGCGACTGCGGCCAGCCAGATCTGGCTCAACGTCTGGACCAAGGCGTTTTACGATTCGCTTTCCGACCGCAACATGGCGTCCTTCCTCCGCCAGCTTTCGCTTTATGTGGTCATCGCCGGCCTCCTTCTGGTCCTGAATGTCGCCCAGATGTGGCTCAACCTGACCATGAAGATGAAATTGCGTGAGGCGCTGACCCGCGACCTGATCGCGCAATGGCTGACGCCGCGGCGCGCCTTCCTGATCGCCGACGCCGGCGCCATCGGCGTCAATCCGGACCAGCGGATCCACCAGGACGCCCAGCACCTTGCGGAGCTTTCGACCGATCTTGCGATCGGCCTGCTCCAGGCCGCGCTCCTGCTCGTCAGTTTCATCGGCGTGCTTTGGGCCTTGTCGTCCGACGTCGTTTTCAACCTCGGCGGCAGGCGCTTCCATATCCCGGGCTATATGGTGTGGAGCGTGCTCCTCTATTCCGGTGTGGCCTCGTTCGTCAGCTGGCGCACGGGCGGCAGGCTCATCCCGCTCAACGCCGAACATTACGCGCGCGAATCGAACCTGCGCTTCGCGCTGGTCCATGCCGGCATCCATAGCGAGGGCATCGCGGTCTATCGTGGCGAGGCGGAGGAAAAAGGCCGTTTGAACGAAGAGCTGGACCGCCTGCTCGTCATCCTTCGCGGCCTCGTCTCGGTCACGACTCGCCTGACCTGGGTCACCGCCGGCTATGGCTGGTTCACCATTGTCGCGCCGATAATCGTCGCCTCGCCGGCCTATTTTTCAGGAGAGCTCACCCTTGGCGGATTGCTGATGGCGGTTGGCGCCTTCGGGCAGGTTCAGTCGTCCCTGCGCTGGTTTGTGGACAATTTCGGCAATATCGCCGACTGGCGCGCGACCTTGCTGCGCGTCGAGAGCTTCCGATCCGCGCTGCAGGCCATGGACCGGCTCGGCGGCGGCGCGAGCCGCATCGCCCTTGTCGTCGGCGTCGAGGCGCGCCTGCGTTTCGACTGCCTGAGGGTTCTCTCGCCGATCGGCGACGTGACGCTGGAGGCGCCGGACGTCACAATCGGCCCGGGCGAACGCGTGTTGATCTCCGGCGCGCCCGGCGCGGGCAAAACCAGCCTGTTCCGCGCGATCGCCGGCCTGTGGTCCTGGGGCTCGGGGCGCATCGAATTGCCCAGCGACGACGAAATCATGTTCATGCCCAAGCGGCCCTATATTCCGGATGGCTCGTTGCGGACCGTGCTCGCCTATCCCGCGGCGCCCGGACGATTCACGCCTGAGGATTACGCCGCCGCGCTGAGGCGGATGGGTCTCGACCATTTGGTCGCGAAGCTGGATGAGGTCGCCCGTTGGGATCGTGAACTGACAGACGTCGAACAGCAGGCGCTCGCCTTCGCCCGTCTGCCGCTGCACAAGCCGCGCTGGCTGATCGTCGACTCGGCGATGAATTCGCTGCCGGTCCGGGCGCGCGAAGCGGTTCTCGATTTGCTGCGGACGGAGCTGGCCGCGACGGCGCTGGTCAATATCTCCGTTCCGCAAGGCGACGAGGGGTCCTACACGCGGGTTCTGCGCCTCGTGAGAAACGCGCAGGGAGAATGTCTCGCCTATCCGGGCGGTCCGTGATCCGGCCAGATGGCGGCTTCAGTCAGTCTGAAACGAGGGCGCAATGTCGAACACAGCCGCCGAAACGGAATTGCGCGTCTGGATGGGACGCCATTACCTGCGTTGCGCGGAACTGATGCCGCGCGCCATTTCGGCGACGGAGATCGTCAAGATTCGACGCCCCTTCGGCCAGACGGTCCGTCCGGCGGCGGGCTCGGTGCTCGCCTCGGCGGAACAGACCGACTACGATCCCTATCCGGATTATTTCTTTCACTGGCTGCGCGATTCTGCCATCGTGATCGACGCCCTGCGCGAATTGATCGAGGACGGAACGCTTGGCGCCGAGGCCTTGCGCCGCGTCGACGAATTCGTCGAATTCAGCCTGGGGCTCAATCGGCTCGACGGCCGCCAGCTGCCGCCGCGCGAAAGCTACCGCGCCGTCGTCGATCCCGATCAGTTCAAATTCCTGCGTCCCGACGAGGAACTGGCGGAACTGCATGGCGAACGCGTCATGGGCGAAGCCCGGTATGGCGCGGACGGCGCACTCGACATCCTCGGTTGGGGCCGTCCCCAGAACGACGGGCCCGCCCTGCGCGCTTTGACCTGCCTGCGCTTCTGGCGCAACGACACATTGCGCGCGGATTTGAAGGCCGATCCCTTGCGCGCGTTGATTGAGGCGGACCTCGATTACACGCTCCATCACCGGAAGGAGATTTCCGTCGATCTATGGGAGGAAACTCTCGGGCATAATTTCCACACCCAGCTCACGCAATGCGCCGCGCTCGCCGAAGGAGGCGCCTGGGCGCGAATGCTGGGCGAGGGCGAACGCGCGGAGAATTACGCCGCAGCCGCTGCGGAAATCGAACGCGCCCTCGGCGCCTATTACAGCGCCGACGCAGGAGCCTATCTCACGCCTTTGCCCGATGCGCCGACCGCGCCATCGGGCCGGATGCGGCTCGACATCGCGGTCATCCTCGGCGTGGTCCAGGCCGAGAGGATGGCAGGCGCCTTCGGCGCGACGGATCCGAAAATGCTGGCGACCTGCGTCAAGCTCGAACAGCTTTTCGACGAGGAATATCCGATCAACCACCATCGGCCGCCGGACGAGGCGCCGGCGCTGGGCCGCTATCCCCGGGACCAATATTACACCGGCGGGGCCTATTTCTTCTCGACCCTGGGCGCAGCGCAGTTCTGCTACCTCTTCGCCGCCGCGGCGGCGTCAGGCGCGCCCGTCCCGCTCGCCACTGAAAATCGGTTCATCCTCGCGCAGATGCTCGGGCGGCCCCCGGACGCGTTGGGCGAAGCGCAGCTCGCGCCGCCTTTGCGCGGCGCGCTCGTCCGGGCGCTGATCCAGAAGGGCGACGGCTTCATGGCGACGACCCGGCATTATACGCCGGCTTCCGGCGAAATGGCGGAACAATTCTCGCAACTCGACGGCGCGCCGGCTTCGGCGCGCGATCTGGCCTGGAGTTACGCCGGATTCGTCAAGGCTTTCGCGACCCGGCGCCGGGCCGAGCGAAACCTCGCCTCTACTGGCGGCTGAGCGCCGGCGTCAGGTCGCGAGGGCCTCCAGCTTGACCGGGATGCGGAAATAGCGAACGCTGTTCTCTTCCGCCGGCGGCAGGCCGCCCGCCCTCATATTGGCCTGAGTCGAGGGCAGCAGCAGGGCCGGCGCAGCGAGCGTCGCGTCGCGCGCTTCGCGTTTGGCGACGAATTCATCTTCGCCGATCCCGTCATGGACATGGGACTCTCCAGCACCCAATCGATTTGCGCGCTTTCCGCCTTCGCGACCTCGAGCATCCTGTCGACGGAGGCGACAGAGGCCTTGCCGGAGCTTTGGTCGTAATCGAGCGCCGGGTCGATGATCGCCGCCTTTTTCGTAGCCTTGTCGATGACGAGATCGCTCGCCGTATGGATGGCCGGGTCGAAGAACGACAGAATTTCGAGGTTGGGATTCACGGAGATCCTCCCATTGATATTCTATATTGCGAATATATTGGATCGTCCCATGCCGGTTCACATCTTCGACCCGGCTTGTCGCCAGGACAAAGAAATTCCAGCTGAGCCCAATTTCCAGTAAGGAGGAGCCAGCAGCTCCCGACCCTTTCTGTTCCTCGCCGCGCCAGCGCCTTCCTTGACCGAAGCTCCCAAATCTCCAGCCCAATACGCTTTGTCAAAGGCCGATCAGTCCTGGGTCGGCCACTCGACCAATCTCGTCGGCCTGCCCACCCTGTTTCTCGCCAGTTGCGACTTCAACGACGCGCCCATGCCCTTGCGGATTTCCGGCGTGCGCGAGTTCAACCCCGAACTCTTTGAAATGCTTGCTGAAGCCGCAACGCCCGGCGAAGCGGCCCAAGCCTTCCTGCTCTATATGGACGCATTGTTCGCCATCGATCCCGAGCAGAGGCGAGAGACGCCGCCCGGCCGGCCGCGGCGCTATCGCGCGTCCTTCCTCGACCTGATCCGAGGCTGGGGCTTCGACAGCAACGGCGCCGAGGGCGCGGTGCTGAAGGGTTGGGTCGAAAGCCGCTTCGGCCTGTTCCCGACCTACCACAAACAGCCGATCCGCCGCATTTCCAGTCCGATCTGGACGACCTATGTCGAAGAGAAGATGTCGAGCCGGTTCCACAACAATTCGATCCACGCCCAGCTCGACCTGCTTTATGAATTCTGCCAATGGGCGCTGGCGAAATTCTTCGCGCCGGGCGTCGAGCATCTGACCCTCCATCGTGGGGTCAACGCTCTTGAGGACCATACGGTGTTCGAGCGGCGCGGCGAGGGCCTGGTGACCCTGCGCTTCAACAATCTGGTGTCCTTTTCCAGCGACCGCGACGTCGCGGGCTGTTTCGGCGACGCGATCCTGACCGTGCGCGCGCCGGCGGCGAAGATCCTGTTCTTCAACGAGCTGTTGCCGTCCCACCCGCTCAAGGGCGAAGGCGAATATCTGGTGATCGGCGGCGATTACCGGGCGCAGGCCCGCAGCTTGTGAGCGCGCGGCGTCTTACCGGCCCGCGGCGTCGAGGCGCGAAACAAGGCGCTCGTACAGCGGATTGACCCGGGTGAAGACATAATCGGCGGGGCGCACCACGACTTCCTCCGCGCCCTGGCCGATCAGCCAGTCCGCCAGCGCCGGCGCCTGGGCCTTCGGCGCGGCGAAGACTGCCCGGCCATTGCCGCCGCGCCGGCGGACCCGCGCGCCGTATGCGGCGAGGCCCTCGGTGAGATTTTCCGGCTCGCGCTCCAGCGCCGCGACAATTTCCCGCGTCATCCGCGCCTCTTCCTCGGCGGCGATCCGCGACAGGATTTTTCGCGCGGTCTCGCGATGTTCCGGGGTCCAGGGCGCGCCGAGCGAAGCCACCAGATTGGCCTCGGAGCGCAGGATCACGCCGTCGTCGAGCACTTTCAGGCCATTGGCGGCTAGCGTCGCGCCGGTCGAGGTGATGTCGACGATCAGCTCGGCCTGGCCAGCCGCCGGCGCCCCTTCGGTGGCGCCGAGACTTTCCACGATGTGATAGTCGGTCACGCCCTTGTCGCGGAAAAAGGCGCGGGTCGTGTTCACATATTTGGTGGCGACGCGCATGCGCTCGCCGCGCCGGGCGTGGAAGGCCAAGGCGACGTCGTCGAGATCGGCCATGTTGCGCACGTCGATCCAGGCTTGCGGCGCCGCGACCACGACATTGGCGTGGCCGAAGCCGAGCGGGGTCAGCAGGGCGACCTTGCTCTCGGCTTCCGCCTCGCGCACCAGATCCTCGCCGGTGACGCCGAGATGGGCGGCGCCCGAGGCAAGGTTCTTCACGATTTCCGAGGCCGAGAGGAAGGCGACCTCGACATTGTCGACCCCCGACAGCACGCCGCGGTAGTCGCGCGCGCCGCGGCCGGTGGTCACTGTGAGGCCGGCGCGGGCGAAAAAGGCGTTGGCGTTTTCCTGCAGGCGGCCCTTGGACGGAACGGCCAGAACGAGTTTGTCGCTCATGTCACTGCGCTCCGTTCAGGCGGTCGAGGAAGATCGCCGCGCCGACTGCCGGAATGTCGGTTTTCGCGCCGAGCGTCGAAAGCAGGCGGTCGTAGCGACCGCCGCCGATCGCCGGCCTGTCGGGCGCCGCGCCTTCCGGCGAGGCCTCGAAGACGAAGCCGGTGTAATAATCGAGATTGCGGGCGAAAATGGCGGAAAAGACGATTCGATCGAGATCGACGCCGCGCGCCGCCATGAAATTCAGGCGCTGGTCGAAACGCTCCATCGCCGCGTCGAGGTCGACGCGGGCGCGGGAGAAGAGGGCGCGCAAGGCCCCGGAGGCTTCATCCGGTTGGCCTTCGATGGCGAAGAATTCGCTGAGCAGGCCGCGCTTGTCGTCGTCGAGCGCGGCGCTCGAGCGCAAAGCCGATTGTTCGAGGAAACGTTCGGCGATTTCAGCCGGCGTGCGCCCGCCGAGCGCCGAAATGCCGGCGATCCTGAGCAGATCCTCGACCAAGGCGCGGGCGCCCGCCTTGTCGGCGCCGTCGAGGGCCGCCAACACGCCGGAATGATCGCCGCGCTCGGCGACGGGAGCAAGGATCTCCGCGATCGTCTGGCCCTTGGCGAGCCCGCTGCGCATGCGCCGCAGCCAGATCGGCGGCAGCTTGAGCTTTTCCAGAAGGGCGGCGAGCAGGCCGGCGTCTCCCATCCGCACCCGCCAGGCGCCGTCCGCGCCGCCGACCGCTTCGAGCGAAAGGGCGAGCACTTCGGCGTCGGCGGCCTCGCGGTCGGCGCGGCCGAAATTCTCAAGCCCCGCTTGCGGGAATTCCGGCGAACCGCTCGAGCGCTGGCGGAAGACAGGCCCCTGGCAGCAGAAGGCGGCGGGCGCGCCGGCGCGCGACGAGGCCAGATAGGCCAGCGAAACCGGAATGGTGAATTCCGGCCGCAGGCAATAGTCGCCGGAGCCGCCGGACGTGAGCAGCAGGCGGCCGCGCATGTCCTCGCCGGACAATGCGAGAAAGACCGAGGCGGGCTGAAGCACGTCCGGGTCGCAGGGCGCATAGCCCGCGGCCGCGAGCTTGCGCAGGATCGCCTCGCCTTTCTCGTCCCGACCGCCGCTCATGAATGACTCCAAACCTTGGGCTTCGACGCTGTGCTAACAAAAGCGCGCGCCGCGCGCATCCTCTTTCGCCATGAAGGGTGAATGGAAAACGCCCTCACAAGCCGTGGCGGGCGAGAATTTCCGCGACCGCGGCGACCATGTTCTCTTCCGAAACCGAAATCTGGGCCGGACGCGCGGCCTTCCATTCCTCGTTCGAGGCGATGGCCTCCGCGGCGCGCGCGCCTTCGATCAGGTCCTTGATCTGAACCTCGCCGCGCTCGCGCTCGTTCGAGCCCTGAATGACGACGCAGGGGCTCTTGCGACGATCGGCGTATTTCATCTGCGCCTTCATGCCCGCCGCGCCGAGATAAAGCTCGGCGCGGACGCCGGCGTCGCGCAGGCGGCCGACGAGGGCCTGGTAATTGGCGATCCGATCGCGGTCCATGATCAGCACGACGACCGGCCCATTGTGCGGCAAGCGCGCCACGATTGGCGAATTGATCGCCTTCAGCGCCGCATGGAGCCGGGAGACGCCGATGGAAAAGCCGGTGGCCGGCGCGTCTTCGCCCTGGAAACGGGCGACAAGCCCGTCATAGCGCCCGCCGCCGCCGACCGAGCCGAAACGGATCGGCTGGCCCTTGTCGTCGAAGGCGGGGATCGAGAGATCGGCCTCGAAGACGGGGCCGGTATAATATTCGAGCCCGCGCACCACGGACGGATCGAGGCTGATGCGGTTCTCGTTATAGCCGGCGGCCCGCGCGAGATCGTCAATGGCCCGCAATTCGCCGACGCCCTCCATGCCGCGCGCCGAAGCGGCCACGATGTCTTCGAGGGCGACCAGCGTCTGGGCGTTGGTCGAGCGCCGGGCCGCGGTGAAGGCGATGACCTTGTCGATGGCCTCCGCCTCCAGGCCGGCGCCCTTGGTGAAATCGCCGGAGTCATCCTTGCGGCCGGGGCCGAGCAGGGCGCGCACGCCGTCCGCGCCGAGGCGGTCGAGCTTGTCGATGGCGCGCAGCACCACTAGGCGGCGTCCTGCGTCTTCGGCGCCGCCGAGGCCGATCGCCTCCATCACGCCGTCGAGAATCTTCCGGTTGTTGACCTTGATGCAATAATCGCCGCGCGCGATCCCGAGGCCCTCCAGCGTGTCGGCGGCCATCATGCAGAGTTCGGCGTCGGCGGCCGGGTTCGCCGAGCCGATCGTGTCGGCGTCGAATTGCAGGAACTGGCGGAAGCGGCCGGGCCCCGGCTTTTCGTTGCGGAAGACATAGCCGCCGCGATAGGTGCGGTAAGGCTTGGGCAGGCTTTCGAAATTCTCGGCGAAATGGCGGGCGAGCGGCGCCGTAAGGTCATAGCGCAGCGACAGCCATTGCTCGTCGTCGTCCTGAAAGGAGAATACGCCCTCGTTCGGCCGGTCCTGATCGGGCAGGAACTTGCCGAGCGCGTCGGTATATTCCATGGCCGGCGTCTCGACCGCCTCGAAGCCATAGAGTTCATAAATCCGCCGGATCGCAGCGAGCATGGCGTCGACGGCGGCGATCTCGTCGGCGGCGCGGTCGGCGAGGCCGCGCGGCAGGCGCGCTTTGACGAGGGGGGCGGCGGCTTTGGCGTCTTTCATCGGTCTGTCCCGTGTTTGCGCCTCTCTTATGCGGCGGCGCGGGCGCAGACAAGCCTTCGCCGCCGGTTGATGTTAGGCGGCCGCAGTCCGGGCCGCGCCAAGCCGAAAAATTTCGCGCCGCTGGAAAATTTAGCAATCATTCACCAAGTCATGTCTTAATTGCGCCGATAAGTCATGGCGCGGCGCGCGGTAGCGCCGCCGGGAACGCCGTTCGGCGAAGTCGTGGGCGGTCGCCGTGCGTTCCGGAACGGAATTCGAATTCGGGAGAGGTTCATGGGTGTGCACGCATTCCGTTCGATTGGCGCCGCCCTGGTTCTCGCCGGGCTGGCGGCCCAATCCAACGCCTGGGCGGCGCCGGCCGATGTCGTGGTCGTCTCCGTCGACAAGGCGCGCGTCGCGCGCATCCCCGACAAGACCCAGACCCTTGTCATCGGCCAGCCGGGCATCGCGGACGTCACCATGCTCAAGAACTCCGGCATGGGCGTGATCACGGGCAAGAGCTTCGGCGAGACCAACCTGATCGCGCTCGACGCCAAGGGCGAGTTGCTCGGCGAATGGACGATCCGGGTCGGCGGCGAGAAGGCGGACCTGCTTCTCCAGAACGGCGCCAACCGCGAGAGCTTCATCTGTTCGCCGCAGTGCCTGCCGACGATCGACTTGGCGGACGCCAAGGCGGTGGCCGCCGAGCGCGCCGCCGCCGTCTCCGCCCATGCGGCCTTCTCGATCGGCAAGTGAGTCCGTTTCGGACAAGGGAAATCGGTCCGAAACCGATAACGCATTGGCAACCTCTATCGTCGAAAATCTTCGGCGCGGCGAGATTGGCGTCGCGCGAAGCGATCGAGGATCGATCGATGGAGAGGCGAGGATTGCAGGCGCAAGCTGAACGGTCGCGACGGCCCGCTCTCGTGACGCGGTTTCTGCGCGGCCGGTCAGGCGTCGCGGCCATTGAGTTCGCCCTGATCGCTGTGCCCTTCATCGGATTGCTGGCGGCGATCTTCGAAACGGCTCTCGTCTTTTTCGTGCAGGAATCCTTCGAGAACAGCGTGAATAATGTGGCGCGCCAGGTTCTCGTCAACGATTTCGAATCGAATTCGACGCCGACGGCCGCCTCGTTCAAGTCCAGCACGTTCTGCCCAAGCCTGCCCTCCTATTTCGATTGCGGCAAGGTCGTCCTGAACGTCCAGGCCGTCAATCCGGCGACGAGCAATTTCGCGGGCGTCGCAGCCGGGTTGACGACGAACTGGTACAAGAATCCGACAACCAATCTGAACCTCGGCCAGCCCGGATGGATTGTCTATTTCCAGGCCTTCTATCCGATGCCGGTCTACCTCTCCGTTCTGATCGCCACGGGCGTCAATGGCCAGGGCATCGGCAATTTTTATGACCATGCGTCGGGGTCGATCTACGCCAATCCCAACGGTTCAGGGTTCGTCCACGCGATCTTCACGACCGTGGTTTTCAGGAACGAGCCATGACGGGACGGCCGGGGAAGATCATCGCCGGCTCAGCGGCCTGGCTCGGCCGTGAAGCCGCGCGGCTGCGTCGTGGTCGGGCCGGCCTCGCCGCCGTGGAATTCGCCTTCATCCTGCCGCTCATGCTGACGCTCTATTTCGGCGTGGTCGTGCTCGCGCAGGGCCTTGAGGTCGGACGCAAGACCCAGCTGCTCTCGCGCACACTGGCCGACCTGACGGCGCAGACGCTCGCGGGAACGTCGACCACCGGCACTTGCGCCAGCGCCTATCAGGTCGATGGCGCGACGATGAGCGGCTATCCGTGCCTGACCGATTCCGATTTCAACAATACGATCTTTTCCGCTTCCGCAGCCGTCCTCTATCCCTTCGCCGATGTTTCGAGCATGACGATCTCGCAGATCGTCTTCGACAATGTCAGCGCCACGGACGCGCGCTGTTGCCGGGCGCGGCTGGTATGGAGCGTCGGCGCCGGCGTCAATCCGGCTCTGCGCAGTTGCGGGGTGTTCACGGCCTCGCCGAGCGGCGTCAACAGCCCGACGACCATTCCGGCCGGCCTCTATCCGGGCGGCGCGGGCGATGCGGTCACGGGCGGCGCTGTCTACGCGACCAATAACAAGGTCAACAATTTCATCATTGTCGCCGATGTGACCTATGTCTACACGCCGATGTTTGGCTTCCAGCCCTTCCAATGGGGCCAGAGCCCGAATGACGGCGCGGGCTATAAGATTACGCATACGACTTATATGGCGCCGCGCACGGCTTCGTCGGTCACGCAGGTTTCCACCACGCCGACTGCCGCACAGCGCATCGACCAGGGCGTGTTCTGGACGTCAAGCGGCGGGATCACGAAATTTAACGCCTGTTCGCCGGGCAATGCCGGGAGCCAGTACAACCTTCCCTGACAGGAAAGCGAGATCAGTGCTCGCTGGCCTCGCTGGCGTCCTCGACCGGCTCAAACTGATCGTCTGGCGCGCCCCAGATGATGAGATCCGAGCTGAAACGCACGTCGAGACGCCTGACCGCCGCATTGGCGCCGCGCAGCACACGATAGGAACACAGCACGGCGCCAAGCGCCTCCGGAGGGAGGTTAAGCCGTTGCTTCAAGGGAGAAGCCGCCTTCAAGCGAACTTTCTGACCTGCGCGCATGCCTTGAGCCTTGGAGGACAACCAAGCGATCTTGCAGAGAAGGCGAGCGGCGCGAGACAAAAGCATGCTTTCCGCTCATGAAATAAATATTATTGCCGCGCCGCAGCATGGCAAGTGAAATTCGTCTTATTTTTGTATTTTTGTCATTTTTGAGGTCTCATCAGGGCTTCCGCCGCCAATTTGCGCGCAAGCGGGGCGATTTCCTTCTCGAACCACGGGCGCTCGCGCAACCAGGCGTTGTTTCGCCATGAGGGGTGCGGCAGCGCGAGGATATGCGGTTTCAGGTCGATATGTGCGGCGCAGAAGCGAACGGTCTCCTCGAGCGACGCTCCCTTGGGCAAGGGACGGCCGAGCCGCGCGCAATGGTATTCCTGCGCCGCCCGACCGACCGCAAAAATGACTTCGATCTGCGGCATCAGGCGGAAAAGCTCGTCATGCCAGGCCGCGCGGCATTCGCGCCGCGGCGGCAGGTCGCCGCCCTTGGCGTCGTGGCCGGGGAAACAGAAGCCCATGGCGGCGACGGCGACGTGGGACGGGTCATAGAATTGCGCGCGATCGACGCCGATCCACGCTCTCAGCCGCTCGCCGGACGGGTCGTTGAAGGGAAGGCCGGTGGCGTTGACGCGCGTTCCCGGCGCCTGGCCCGCGACAAGCAGGCGGGCCTCGGCCGAAACCTGCAGCACGGGTCGCGGCTCGTGGGGCAGGGGCGCGCCCAAAGGGCGATCGACACAGAGGCGGCAGGCGCGGATGCGTTCGACCAGCGCCTCGAGCGGCGCCGAGGCGGGCGAACTCACGCCGAGGCGCTCGGGCGGGCCGAAACTTCGGCGCGCCAACGCGCGAAATGAGCCAGTTCGTCGGGAAAGGCGATTCGCGCCGGCCGGGCGAAATCGGTCGCGACCAAAGCGGTAATGTCGGCGATGGAAAAGGCGTCCCCGGCCAGATAGCGCCGTTGCGCCAGTTCGGAATCGAGATAGCGCGCGAAGGCGATCGCGCGCGGCTTGTTCAATTCGACGAGCTGCGCGATCTGGGGCTTTTCCATTTCGACCATGGCCGGATGGCCGTGTCGGAACGCCAATGCGATCGGAAAGAAGAACTCCAGCTCCGCACGGCGCTGCCACATCTCCACCCGCGCCTTCTCGAGCGGGTCGCGGCCAAAAAGCGGCGGATCGGGCTGCAATTCCTCGAAATAGCGGCAGATCGCGATGGATTCGCTCAAGGTCTCGCCGGAGTCCAATTCGAGGACCGGTATGCGCTGCAGGGGGTTGACCGCGGCGAAGCCTGGCGCCTTCTGCTCCAGCTTCGCCAGATCGACCGTCTCCCTGGGGATGGAAATCCCTTTTTCGGCGAGGAAAATGCGGACGCGACGCGGATTGGGCGCGACGGGCGAATCATAGAGTTTCATGACGTTTGCTTCAGGAGAGCGTCGTTGGAGGCAAGGATGAGGCCGCGGGCTCGCGCCTGTCAATCTTTCCAGACGCCGATCATCCGATCTGTCCGGACTTTGAGTCGTCCTGTCAGCCGCTCATTAAGCTTTTTGCGTCAATTTCAAGCTGTTCGTGTCAGTGAGCGTCAGTCTTTTCCGGGATGTCCGAAGTCACCGCAGAAATGATCGCCCGAGGGCGGTTCGCCGAGAGACGCTCCGGTGAACGGCGGCGCATGGCCAGCCGCGTGCGCGAGGCGCGCCAGCAGCTGACGTCAACGGACGGCGGAAAGGCCGTCTTCGACATGGATCTGCTTCGTCTCCATGCGCGGCGACGTAGCGACGCCATCCTGCCGCAGAGCCTTCTGAGCGTGACGGTCGCGGCGATGACGGCGCGGTGGCTTCCTCCCGTTTTCGTCGGCGCCTGGCTTGCGCTGGTGCTCAGCGCCATGGCGCTCGTCTGGCTTCTCGCGCGTCGCTTCCTGCGCGAGGAACCAGGCGGCGAGGGCGTGGGGCGCTGGCAGCGGCGCTTCATTTTCGCGGAGGCCGCCAACGGATTCGCCTGGGCGACTTTCGCCCTGCTGATGAACGGCGTCTCGGACTCCTGGGCGACCGTCTATGTGATGGTTGTCTTCATTCTCGCCGCCGCGATCCATTCGGTGGTCACGGCCTTCCTGCCCGCGGCCGTCTATGCCGCGCTCGCGCCCAATGCGCTGGCGATCCTGTTCTACATGCGCCCGACGAGCCTCTCGACTCCGAGCGCGCCCCTGGCGGCTCTCGCCTGCGTGACCCTGCTCTATTTCGTGATCGTCGCGCGCCGCATCCATTCGGGCCAGCTCGGCACGCTGGCGATCGAGGCGGAAAAGGACGCGCTGATCGCGGAGTTGGAGCAGGCCAAGGCCAATTCCGACGAGGCGCGGCGCCGCGCCGAAGAGGCGAGCCTCGCCAAATCGCGCTTCCTGGCGACGATGTCGCATGAATTGCGCACGCCGCTGAACGCCATTCTCGGCTTTTCCGAGGTCATGAAGAGCGAATTGTTCGGCCAGCATTCCGTCGAGGCCTATCGCGATTATTCCGGCGACATTCATGCGAGCGGCCAGCATCTGCTGATGCTGATCAATGAGATCCTCGACCTCTCGCGCGTCGAGGCCGGCCGTTACGAGTTGAACGAGGAGGCCGTCCTGTTGGCGGGCGTCATTGAGGATTGTCGCCATCTGCTGAACCTGCGGGCGCGAAAGCGCGGCGTCCTCCTGACTGAAATCATCGAGCCCGACATGCCGCGCCTGTGGGCCGACGAGCGCGCCGTTCGCCAGATCGCGCTCAATCTGCTGACCAACGCGATCAAATTCACGCCGCAAGGCGGGCAGGTCACGATCAAGGCCGGCTGGACCATGGCCGGCGGGCAATATTTTTCGGTCAAGGACACCGGCCCCGGCATTCCCGAAGAGGAAATCCCGATCATCATGTCGTCCTTCGGGCGCGGCTCCATGGCGCAGAAAAACGCCGACGAGGGCACCGGCCTCGGCCTTCCGATCGTCAAGGGGCTGGTGGAGTTGCACGGAGGGACTTTCACCCTGCGCTCGAAATTGCGCGAAGGCACGGAAGTCATCGTGATCTTTCCGCCGGAGCGGGTCATGGCCGTGCTTCCGCAACTCGATCCGAACGCGCCTCCGGCCCCGCCCAAGAGGCCGCGCCGGGACTCGCGCGAAGTGGCGTGACCGGCGGCGGCGTCTCATTTTGATGAGAATCGATGAAGGGGAGCGGGCTGTCGGCTAGGTCCGCTCGGTTTCATCCGCGGCGCCCATGATCAATGTCGAGGCCGCGCCGGTCGAGCGTGAGCCATTCCCTCATTTCGCGATTCCCGACTTCCTTCCGGCGGAGGACGTCGCCAAAGCCATCGCCGATTTTCCGAAGATCGACATGGGCGGTCTCGCTTTCGTCTTCAAGGCGCAGGCCAACACCCGGCGCGGCCACAAGCCCTTCGTTGGCCCGCGCCACTCTGTGATGCTGAATTATTGCATGGAAAAGCAGTCGCGCGACCAGGAGGTCGCCCGGCGGCGCATGTCGAACCGCGTCAAGAAATTCAAGCGCCTGTTCGGCATCGGCCGCATCCCGCAGGCGGATCGAGGAGGCTCACGCCTCCTTGTTGTCCACTCCGGCGGAGGCGAAGGTCGCCATGTCCTTGTGGCAGGCGAGCGCGGCCTTGGCCAGGCCGATGGCGAGCGCGGCGCCCGAGCCCTCGCCCAGCCGCATGCCGAGATCGAGTAGAGGTTTTTTGCCGAGCTTTTGCAGCACCTGGGCGTGGGCGCCCTCCGCCGAGACATGGCCGGCGAGGCAATGGTCAAGGCTCGACGGATCGAGCGCATGGAGAATCGCCGCCGCCGCGCAGACGACGTAGCCGTCGAGCAGCACAGGCGTGCGCTCCATCCGCGCGGCGAGAATGGCGCCGACCATGGCCGCGATCTCGCGCCCGCCGAGACGGCGCAGCAATTCGAATGGATCGTCGATAAAATCCTTGTGCAAGGCGACGGCGCGGCGCACCGCGTCCGCCTTGCGCTTCAGCCCGGCGTCGTCGACGCCCGTGCCGCGCCCCACCCAGTCCTCGGCTTCGCCGCCGTAGAGCGCATGATAGATGGCCGCCGCGACGGTCGTGTTGCCTATTCCCATTTCGCCGAGCGCCAGCAGATCGGCGCCGCCGGCGATCGCCTCCATGCCATAGGCGAGGGTTGCGGCGCATTCGCGCGGCTCCATCGCGGGGGCTTCGGTGATGTCCTTCGTCGGCACGTTCAGGGCGAGCTCAAAGACCTTGAGCCCGGCGCCGTGAATAGCGCAGATCTGGTTCACGGCGGCGCCGCCGGCGGAAAAATTCTTCAGCATCTGCTCGGTCACGCTCGCCGGATAGGGCGAGACGCCTTGCGCGACGACCCCGTGATTGGCGGCGAAGACGACGACCGTCGGGCGATCGAGGGTCGGTTCGGGGCGGTCCTGCCAGGCGGCGAGCCATTCGACGATGTCCTCGAGGCGCCCCAGGGCGCCCGGCGGCTTGGTGAGCTGGGCGTCGCGCGCACGGACGGCCGCGACCGCCTCGGCGGCGGCTTGCGGCATCTGGGCGAGCAAAGCGCGGAAGGCTTCGAACGGATCGGCGTCTGGGATGGGGGGCTGGGTCATTTCAAAAGGCCTGAGCATGGCGCGGAAACCGCGCGCATTGATCGGGAATATGGGTTTGGCGTGCGGCTCAGGCCACTCGTTCGCGCAATTCGCGCGGCAGCGGGAAGGACACGTCCTCGGTCGCGGTGGTGATGGTGTCGAGGATCAGCTCGAATTTTTCGGACAGCGCGTCGAGGATTTCCTCGACCAGCACTTCGGGCGCCGAGGCGCCGGCGGTGACGCCGAGCGAGGTAATCCCTTCAAGCTGGCTCCAGTCAATGTCGCCAGCGCGCAGGACGAGCTGCGCGCGGCGGCAGCCGTTGCGCTCGGCCACTTCCTTCAGACGCTGGGAATTGGAGGAATTGGGCGAGCCGACGACGACGAAGGCGTCCACCTTGGCGGCGATCTCCTTCACCGCATTCTGACGGTTGGTCGTCGCATAGCAGATGTCCTGCTTGTGTGGCGCGACGATCTGCGGATAGCGCTCGAGAAGCGCGGCGACCACCTCGGCCATGTCGTCCATCGACAGGGTCGTCTGGGTGACATAGGCGAGCGGCTCGTCGCGGGTGAACGTCAGATGGGCGACATCCTCCGGCTTTTCGACCAGGACGACCGCGCCCTCCGGCAACTGCCCCATCGTCCCGACGACCTCGGTATGGCCCCGGTGGCCGACCAGAACGATCTTCCGGCCGCGCCGGAAATGGATCTCGGCCTCGCGATGGACCTTGGTCACCAGCGGGCAGGTGGCGTCGATGGCCAAAAGCTGGCGGCGCTCGGCCTCGGCCGGAACTGATTTCGGCACGCCATGGGCCGAAAAGACGACCGGCGCGCCGTCGTCCGGCACCTCATCGAGGTCTTCCACGAAAATCGCGCCCTTGCGCTTCAATTCGTCCACGACGTAGCGGTTGTGGACGATCTCGTGGCGCACATAGATCGGCGCGCCGAATTTGCGCAGCGCGTGCTCCACCACGTCGATGGCGCGCACGACGCCGGCGCAGAAGCCGCGCGGCGCGCAAAGAAAGACATTGAGTTTCGGCTTGTCGCTCATCCTTGGCCTCGGGCGGCGGATCGTCTGGAAAGTCTTGTGGTCGTCTGCCGGTCCGAAGTCAAGCATGGGCGGAGAGGCTGCTCGCGGGATGTTCGCGGGCGGCGCCCTTAACCATGGATTAACCTCAAAAGGTCGTTGCCCGAGGAAGCCGCTGCTGCGCTGCAAAATGGCTTTTCGCGGCGCCGTTTCGCCTCTATCCTCCGCTAAGCCGAAGACAGGCGGCGAGTCGCCGTCCAACGCCCATCCCCGCGGACCTCATGCCGGACCTGAGCAGCGAGACGAGTTTCCTCGTCCCGATCCTGATTCTCCTTGCCGCAGCCATCATTTTTGCGCCGTCCTTCCGCTTCGTCGGGCTCGGCTCGGTGATCGGCTATCTCGCCGCCGGCGTCGCCATCGGCCCCTCCGGCCTGGGGCTGATCGACGACGCGCGGATGACCCTCGACATTTCCCAGCTCGGCGTCGTCCTTCTCCTCTTCCTGATCGGGCTGTCGCTCAAGCCGCAGCGTTTGTATGCGCTGCGGCGCGATATCGGCCTCGTCGGCGTCGGCCAGATGGTCCTGACCGCCGCGCCGCTCAGCTACGCTGCCTGGAAATTGCTGCGCCTCAGCCTGTTCGGCTCGCTGGCGGCAGGCCTCGCGCTCGCCTTTTCGGCCACGGCCATCGCCATGCAATTGCTGGA
>JAJXYV010000008.1 GCA_021780435.1 Pseudomonadota bacterium | reverse complement strand
CTTTCGTCATCGTCTCCGAAATGACCGACGACCACGCCATGATCATTCCCCTGATGATCGCGGCGCTCGTCGCCCAGGCGACCTCGCGGCTGCTGAGCCGGGAAGGGCTCTATCACGCGCTGTCGCATAATTTTCTGGCCAGGGCGCAAGAGAAAATCGCTTGATGACGCCGCCGCCCCGCAAGGCTATAGAAAGCCGATGCAGGCCTATCTTCTCGTCTTTCTCGGCGCCGGTCTCGGCGGCTGTCTGCGCCATACCGTGAACCTGTTCGCGGCGCGGCTGCTCGGGACCAATTTCCCGTGGGGGACGTTCCTGATCAATATTTCCGGCTCGCTGGTCATGGGCCTGCTCGCCGGCTTTCTCGCCTTCCGCGCCGGCGCGAACTGGACGCAGCATGCCCGCCTTTTTCTGCTGACCGGCGTTCTTGGCGGCTACACGACCTTCTCCGCCTATTCGCTCGATTCCGCGCTGCTCTATGAGCGCGGCGAATTCGGGATGCTGGCGGCCTATGCGGTCGGCTCGGTTGTCTTGGCGCTCGCGGGCGTGTTCGGCGGGCTCGCGGTGGCGAGGACCCTGTCGTGAAAAGCCCGCGCGCCCGCACCCCCAAGCCCTCCAAGGCCAAATCCGCCAAGGTCAAGCCCTTCAAGGCCAAGCTCGCCGCCGCTAAGGCCCCCGCGGCCGAAGCCGCTGGCGCGAAGCCCCAAAGGCGGAGTGGCGCCAAGCTGGCTGAGACGGCCGTCGCGGCGAAAGCGCCCAGGCCCAAGACGGAATCGAAGCCCGCTCCCGAGGCGCCGAAACAGGCGCTCGGCGTGCAAAATCTCACCGTGACCGAAGACGAAGATGGGATGCGCGTGGACCGTTGGTTCAAGCGCCGCGCGCCGACGCTCGCCTTGTCGCATCTGGCCAAGATTTGCCGCAAGGGCGAAGTGCGGCTCGACGGCAAGAGGGTCGAGACCTCGTCGCGCGTCGCGGCGGGCCAGACGGTCCGTGTGCCGCCGCTCAATGTTGAGGCGCCCAAGGCCCCGGCGGTCAAGCGGCCGGGCGAATCGGAAGCCGACGCCCGCGCCATCCGCGATATGATCCTGCTCGACGACCGCGACCTGATGGTGCTCAACAAGCCCTTCGGCCTTGCGGTGCAAGGCGGTTCGGGCACGAAGCATCATCTCGACGGCATGCTGCAGTCCTTGGCCAACGAGCGCGGCGACCGCCCGGTCCTTGTCCATCGCCTTGATCGCGACACGTCAGGCGTTCTGCTGATCGCCAAGACGCGGAAAATGGCCGCCGATCTCGGTGAGATCTTCCGCTCGCGCTCGGCGAAAAAGATCTATTGGGCGATGGTCGAGGGCGTGCCGCGCCCGACTCACGGCCGCATCTCGCTCTATCTCGCCAAGGGCGAGGGGATGGGCGACAATCGCGCGCCGCGCAAAGGCCGCCACGGGCCGGAGGAGCGCCGCGACATCGAGAAAATGCGGGTGGCGAAACACGGCGACGACGACGCCCAGCATTCGCTGACCTATTACGCCGTCGTGGACAAGCTGGCGCCGCGCCTCTCCTGGCTGTCGATGAAGCCGCTGACCGGCCGCACCCATCAATTGCGCGCCCATGCCGAGGCTATCGGCTGCCCGATCGTCGGCGATCCGAAATACGGGCATGGCGAGGAGGATCGCCGCCGCCGCGCCGACGCCAACCGCAATATTCCGGACGGCGTCGAGAACAAGCTGCATCTGCTGGCGCGCCGGCTCATCCTGCCGCACCCGAAAGGCGGCGTGCTCGACGTCACCGCGCCCCTGCCGCCGCATATGCAGAAAAGCTGGGACATGTTCGGCTTCGACGCCAGCCAGCGCGACCCGATCCTCGACGCGCCCGACGAATAGGGCGTTTTGTCCGTCATCGCGAGCGCAGCTAAGCACTCCTCGCAACCTCTCCGGGCAGGCGGATGGATTGCTTCGCGGAACCTGTCGGCGGACCGGCCAAAGGCCGGGTCCGCTCGCTCGCCATGACGGCTTTCGTCACGCCGCCTGATAGGCCGCGCAGGCCATGAAGCCGGCGCGTAATTCATCCTCTTTCAGCTTGCGGCCGATGAAGACGATGCGGCTGGAGCGTTTCTCCTCGGCCTTCCAGTCGCGTTGGAGGTCGCCGTCGAGGATCATGTGGACGCCCTGGAAGACATAGCGCTTCGGCTCGTCGGGGAAGGCGAGGATGCCCTTGGAGCGCAGGATGTCCGGGCCGTCGCGCTGCACCACTTCCTGAATCCAGGGCATGAAGAGGTCGGGATCGACCGGGCCGTCGATTGCGAACGCCACCGAGCGGACCTGCTCGTCATGGATCACCTTGGGCGCGTGATGCTCCTCGTGTTCGTGATGACGGTCGTGGTCATGGTGGTCGTGGCCGCAGTCGGGGCCGCATTCATGATCATGGCCATGGTCGTGGTCGTGTTCATGTTCATGATGATGACCGTGAGCATGATCGTGATCGTGGTCCTCGACAGTCAGGAAATCCGGCTCCAGCTCCAGAATCCGGTCGAGGTCGAAGGCCTTGCGGTCGAGCACGGCGTCGAGCGGGATGTCGCAATTCTTCGTGCGGTGCATTTTGGCGTAGGGGTTGAGGCCGCGGATGCGCGCCTCGACCTCTTCGAGTTCGGCCTCGCTCACCAGATCGGTCTTGTTGACCAGCACGACGTCGGCGAAGGCGATCTGGTTCTTGGCTTCCGGGGCGTCCTTCAGCCGCGCGGCCAGGAATTTGGCGTCGGCGACCGTGACGATGGCGTCGAGCCGGGCCTCGTTCTGGACGTCGGCGTCGACGAAAAAGGTCTGCGCCACGGGCGCCGGATCGGCGAGGCCGGTGGTTTCGACCAGGATCGCGTCGAACTTGCCCTTTCGGCGCATCAGGCCCTCGATGATGCGGATGAGGTCGCCGCGCACGGTGCAACAGATGCAGCCGTTGTTCATCTCGAAGACTTCCTCGTCGGCGTCCACGACGAGGTCGTTGTCGATGCCGATCTCGCCGAATTCATTGACGATGACGGCGAATTTCTTGCCATGGTCCTCAGTGAGGATGCGGTTGAGCAGCGTGGTCTTGCCCGCCCCGAGATAGCCAGTGAGCACGGTGACGGGTATTTTTTCGGCGGACATGCGAACTCCGGTCAACTGTTGGGCGCGAGCGCCTTTTTCAACTCGACTATATTGTGGTTCATCATCGCAATGTAAGTGGCGGCGGGGCCATTTGGCGGCGAAAGCGAGTCCGAAAAAAGCGCGCCGCCGGTTTTCGCCCCGGATTCCTTGGCGATCCGGCTCATCAGGCGGGGATCTGAAATGTTTTCTAAGAATACGGCGGGAGCGTGGTCGCGCCTGATCTGGGCGATCAGCCGCGCGACGTCCCGGGCCGAGGGCTCGGATTCGGTCGAGAGGCCCTCCGGCGCGATGAAGGTGAAGCCGTAAGCCGCGCCGAAATAGCCGAAGGCGTCGTGGGTGGTGATGATCATGCGGCGCTCCGGCGGGATCGCCGCGATCGTGGCGCGCACATTCTTTTCCGTCTCGTCGAGCGTGAGGTCATAGGCCTTGGCGCGGGCCTGGAAATAGTCGGCGTCGGCGGGATCGGCCGCGACGAGGCCGTCCAGAATGTTGGCGACATAGATTTTCGCATTGGCGACGTTCTGCCAGGCATGGGGATCGACGCCGATCTTGCCGTCCTCCTCGCCCTGGCGTGGCGTGACGCCCTTGGTCGCGACGATCACGGGCGCCTTGGCGCCAGAGGCTTCGATCAGCCGCGACATCCAGCCTTCGAGCGCCAGGCCATTGACGACGATGAGCTTCGCCTTGGCCAGGCTTCTGGCGTCGGCGGGGCTCGGTTCGTAGACATGGACGTCGCCATTTGGGCCGACCAGCGCCTCGACCTCGACCTTGTCGCCGCCAATCTGCCGCACGAAATCGGCGAGGATGGAAAAACTCGCGACGACCGGCAGCCTTGCCTCCTCCGCCTGGGCGGCGAGCGGCGCCCTGCCCAGAAGCAGGGTCAGGGCGAGCAGCAGGCTTTGCAGGCGGAGTCTTTGCACGCGCATGGCGCCGTCCTATGTTCGAACCATGGCCGGAAGGCTACCGATATATTATAACATCCGTCAAGGGGTCGACATGTCCGCGCAAAAGGCGTCGGCGCAACTGAATGCAATGCAGAGCCGCATCCGCGACCTTCTTGCGCGGGCGGACAAGCCGCTGTCGGCCTATGATGTGATCGATGGCCTGCGCGACCATGGGCGCGTCGCGCCGCCGACTGTCTATCGCGCCTTGCAAAAGCTGATCGACGAGGGGTTGGCCCACCGCCTTGAGACCCGGAACGCCTATGTCGTCTGCCGCGACGGGGGCCATGTCTGCGGCCATCGCCATCGCGCCGGTTTCATGATCTGCCGGACCTGCGGCAGGACGCTGGAATTCGGCGACGAGGAGATCGAGCGCCTGCTGGGGGGCGCGGCGGCGCGCAGCGGCTTTGTCGCCGAGCGGGTCGCGATCGAGATTCAGGGCCTCTGCGCGACTTGCGCTAGCCTTCCAGATGCGAACGGGGCGTGAGCGTGCGCAGCAGGCCGCCAGCGGGCCCAGCGACAAGCGAGACGAGATAGAAGATCCCGCAGGCCAGAATGATCAGCGGACCGGAGGGCAGGCCCAAGTAAAAGGACCCGAGCAATCCGCCATAGGCCCCGGCGACGCCGATCAGCGCGGCGATCACGATCATGCCGGTGATGTCCTGCGTCCATAGACGGGCGCTGATCGCCGGCAGCATCATCGCGCCGACGGCGAGCAGGCTGCCGAGCGCCTGAAAACCGGCGACGAGGTTCAACGCGATCAGGGCGAGGAAGGCGGCGTGGGTCCAGGCGCCCGCGCGGCTTACTGACGAAAGGAAGCCCGGGTCGAGCGTGTCCATCACCAGGGGGCGATAGATCAGGGCGAGGCCGACGAGCGTCAGGCTGGAAATGCTCGCGAGCAGGATCATGGTGGCGTTGTCGAGCGCGAGCACGCTGCCGAACAGCACATGGAGCAGATCGACATTCGAGCCGCGCACCGAGACGATGGTGACGCCGAGCGCCAGCGACAGCAGATAGAAGGCGGCGAGCGAGGCGTCCTCGCGCAGGGCGGTGGCGCGGGCGATCGCGCCCGACCCGATGGCGACGGCGAAGCCTGCGACCACGCCGCCGATGGTCATGGCGGGCAGGGACAGTCCGGCGATGAGATAGCCGACCGCCGCGCCGGGCAGGATGGCGTGGGCCATCGCGTCGCCCGAGAGCGACATGCGCCGCAGGATGAGAAAAACGCCGAGCGGCGCCCCCGCCAGCGCCAGCGCCAGCGCGCCCACGAGCGCGCGCCGCATGAATTCATAGTCGAGGAAGGGGGCGATCAGCCAGGAAAAGAGCATGGACCCTGTTTAGCGCGTTTTCCGAACGCTTCAACCCATTCCCGGAAGCGCGGATCATCCTGGCCGCCGCGATGCGCGGGGAATTGTCCGCGCGACTCGCTTCTTGGACTGGACAATCGGCGCGGGGCAGGCTTTACCGGTCTGGCAATGCGGGGTGAGCGAAACAATGTCGGAAACGCGCGACGCGAACGGCGCCATTCTCAATGAAGGCGACAATGTCACCGTCATCAAGGATCTCAAGGTCAAGGGGTCATCGACCGTGTTGAAGCGCGGCACGATGATCCGCGGCATCCATCTGACCGACGATCCCGAAGAAATCGAGGGCCGGACGGATAAGGTCAAGGGCCTGGTCCTGAAAACCTGCTTCCTGAAAAAGGCCTGACGCCCGCCGCCAGGCGTCAGGGCCTCACGCTCAATGCGTGAGATGCGCGGTCTGCACCGCCATGTTGAACATGGCGATCATGGCGTTGTTGATCTCGGCCGGCGACGAGGCTTCGAAATAGAAGCCCGGCGAGGCGCAGGACTGGAGCGCTGGCGGAATCTTGGGAATATTGGCGTTGGCGAAATGGTCCTCGTCGTTCCAGATCGTGGTCGGATTGGGGATCGGAACATAGGGCACATAGAGCACCGCCAGCGTGACGCCGCGATTCTTGATCGCCGTGCAATTGGTGGTGTCGAGCGTCGTGGCGTGGTTGCTGCCGGTCCAGGAGCCGTTGTTCTGCTGGTACTGGCTGTCCTGGGCGCCGTCGGTCACCAAGAAGACGAAGGGTCTGGGCGAGGCGGCGCTTGCGCCGTCGCCGATTGTGGTGATGACATTGTTGATCGCCGGCAAGGCGTTTTCGAAATGGGTGCCGCCCGAGCCCAGGCCGATCGAGACGGCGGCGCCGTTGGCCACGGTCTTGGTGTTCGAGCCATAGCCGTTGTCGATCAGGCCGGTCAGGCCTGCGGCGCTGGCGTTGACCGTGGACAGGTTGGTCGTGAGCGGCTGATAGGGCTGCATCCAGCGAACGAAGGGATAGAGGCCGATGCCGAACTGGTTGGGCAGATGGTCCGCGTTCTGACGTGAGATCGCCGTCTGGATCAGCAGTTGCGTGGCATAGGCCACCGCGTCGAGCCGGAGTTGGATGCAGGCGCTGGTTCCCGGCTGCGGACAATAGCTGACCGGGGTGTTGTTGGCGTTTCCGGCGGTGCGGGTCAGATTGTAGCCCTGGCAGGCGACCGTCTGCCCCTTCACGTTCTGGCAGGCGTTATAGGCTGTGAAATGGCAGGCGATGGTGCAGCCGCCGGGGTAGAGATTGAGGTAATCCGGGTTGATCGTCGCCAGCCGGTTGATCTCGCTCGCGGTCGAGGGGATGCCCATCGACGCGGAGACGTCGAGCAGGAGATAGAAATTGAGATAGCTGGCCAGCGTCAGGGAGGCGGCGCCTGAATGCGAGACGCTCATGTTGGCGGAGCCGGCAAGCGCGCCGAAAAGATTCGGCGATTGGGCCTGGTAGCTCACATTGGCGTTGATGACCTGGCCGGTTCTGGTGACCGTGATGGTTGGCGGTCGCGTCAGGTTTGAATAATCCGTTCCCGCATTGGCGATGAAGGCCTGATGGGCGGCGGCCTGGGCGTCCGACATCATCTGCCCGACGCTGAGATTGGCGGCGTAATCGGATTGGGCCGCGCTGAGCGCCGCCAGGGCGGCGGCGTCGGTGGCGGTGTTGAGCACGCCCTTCATGGATTCGGCCCGGCTGTAGTCCAGCGCGAGGCCGACGCTCAGAAAGACGCCGACGCAGGCCAGGGCGAACAAGATCGCGACCGAGCCCGATCTCTCCTGTGTGAAATCGTCCATTTTCCGTCGAAACGATTCAGGCGTCACGGATCCGTCTCCACTTGTTCCTGGCTCCACCGGCGCTCCGCCAGCCGGTAAGCCGAGAGCTAAGCGAAATTTCTTGAAATTGATCCAAATCGATCGCTTAAATTTTAACGAATCAGCTTGCCCGGACCTTGTCTTGACCCTTGAAGCCGGAAACCGCGCGTAAGGGGCGGACGCCGGCCGG
>JAJXYV010000070.1 GCA_021780435.1 Pseudomonadota bacterium | reverse complement strand
CTGCAAAGCGGGGCGGGGTCTCTGCTGAACCAGCTCGAGTCCAAAGATCAGAACATCGAGATGCAGCGTACGGTCGAGAACCTCGTGAATTCGCTCAAGGAATCGCAAGCGCAGCTCGACACATACAAGGCCAACCAGGACGCGTTCATTCAGCAATGGCGCGCAACGACGAGCCAGGATCTCGTGACTTCGCAGAACAATCGGGACACGGCGAGGGCGTCGCTCGAAAAGGCGAAGCGGCATCAGGATCTCGTCAGGATCGTCGCCGAGGAAGATTCGATCGTTCTGACCATCGCAAAATTATCCGTCGGCTCGATCTTGCAGCCGGGGGATAAATTCATCACCGCCATGCCGGTCAATGAGCCGGTGATCGCAGATGTTCGCGTTCGCTCGCGCGACGTCGGATTCATCCGTGTGGGCGATCCGGTCACGATCAAGATCGACGCTTTCAATTTTTCGGAACATGGCGCCGCCGAGGGCAGAGTGAAGTGGATCTCGGAAGGAGCCTTCTGGACCGACGATCAGACAGGCGCGCCAGTGACGGATCCTTATTACAAGGTCGGCGTCAGCATCGATAAAATGAACTTTCATGGCGTTCCGAAAAACTTTCGGTTGATGCCGGGCATGACGCTCGAGGCCGACATTAATGTTGGACGTCGTTCCGCGGGCTTCTACCTGCTCGAGGGACTCATCCGCGGCGTGAATGAGTCGATGCGCGAGCCATGAGACACTTCTCACGGAAGTTCACGGAGCGGTTCCGGCCGCTCGTTGACAAGGCGATGGTCGGAATTTTGCGCTCGCGCGCCGAACGGGCGTTTGCGAAACAGGAATTCCACAAGGCGATCAGGCTCTGGATGCGCGGGGCGGCTGTGGGCGACGCTGAAAGCGCCTTTCGGCTTGGCGAGGCCAATCGGCATGGCCGTGGGGTCTTTCAAGAGCCGGCTCGCGCCGCGCCGTGGTACCGGATGGCGGCGGAACGCGGCCATGTGGACGCGCAGTTGAGCCTGGCCCGCATTTATCTGCATGGCGCAGTTGCGAAACTTCCGCTGCGGTGGGAACGTTCCACCCGCGACCCCCAGCAAGCGGCGGCTGTTTCGAATTCGCTCCTGGCGTCGACCACGTCGATCCAGGCCGATACTGCGGAAGCGATCGTCTGGCTTGAAAAAGCCGAGCGGCAGGGCTCGTTCGAGGCAAGCGCGCTCCTTGGGACCATTTTTCTCCACGGCACGGGCACAGAGAAGGATTTCGCCAAGGCGCGCTCTTTCTTTGAGCGCTCTGCCGAGCACGACCAGGCTTCCTCACAGTTCGGCCTAGGCGAGATTTACTATCAGGGCTTGGGCGTCGAGCCCGATCTGCCGCTCGGCGCCGGCTGGTACCAGAAGGCGGCGGACAATGGGCATGTCCGAGCGCAACTGGCCGCCGCCACGATCTATCTGACGGGCAAGGGCCGCGAGGCGGATCCGGAACGCGCCGCGCATTACATGCGTCTGGCGGCCGAGGGCGGGGATCCTTATGCCGCCTTCGTGTATGGTCGGATGTGCCTCAATGGCGAGGGCGGTCCCGTCAATGCCGATCGCGCGGAGACCTTCCTGCGGCGTTCGGCCAAGACGGGATATCTCCCCGCCATCAAGGCGCTCGCGTCTTTCTATAGTCAGGGCGGTCCCGTGCTCCCTGACCTGCGCGAGGCCGCCAATTGGTATCGCGCCGCCGCGGAGCAGGGCGATGTCCAGGCCCAGTTCACCATCGGACGTTTCGCGGCCGAGGGCATCGGAATTGCGACCAATCTAGGCGAAGCCGCACGCTGGTTCCAGCAGGCGGCGGAACAGGGCCACGCCATCGCCGCCTATAATTATGGCGTCTTTCTCAGCGCCGGCCAAGGCGTCGCGGCGGATCACGACGAGGCCGTGCGCTGGTTGGAGGTCGCGGCCGAGAAGGGCGTGCCGGAGGCGAAGGTCCAGCTTGCGGGATTGCACATGCGGGGGGCTTCCGGATCGCCCGACGTTGGACGCGCTGTCGATCTTTTGCGGGAAGCCTCCGACGCTGGCGATCGGGCGGCGAAAACGCAGTTGGCATTGATCTTTCTCTCGGCCCATCACGGCGAGCGCGATCTCGGGCAGGCGGAGAAGCTTCTGCTCGACGCCGCCGGCGCCGGTTTTCCCGAAGCCTCCCTGCATCTCGGGCACCTCTATTCCGGCCAGTTCGACAAGGGTTTGGTTCGGCCCGAGGAGGCGCTTCGCTATTATGTCAAGGCGGCGGAAATGGGCAACGCCGTCGCCCAGCATATTGTCGGAACCATGCTTTCATCGGGGCGGACGACCGATTCTCAGCTCGTGGAGGCCGTGCAATGGTTTCGGCGGTCTGCGGAAGGTGGCTTTGCGCCCGCGCAGTTCCAACTCGGCGTGCTCTATTGCACGGCCAAAGGCGTGGAGCAAAATCTCGAGGAGGCCGTGCGCTGGTATGAAGCGGCCGCCGCCAGCCAGCACAAGATGGCGATGTACAATCTTGGCGTCATGCTCATCAAGGGCATGGGGATCGAAGCCGATCCCGTCCGTGGCGAGGAGCTGATGCGCAAGTCCGAAATTACGCCGTCCCCAACGCCCGCGGAGGCCGTTCCGGCTTCAAAGGCCTGACCGCGCGGATCGCTTTCCCGTCGTTTTGGCGGAAATCTCTCAGTTTCGAGGGAGAAGCCCGGAAAGATAGGCGCCATAGCCGCTTTTCCTGAGCGGCTCAGCCAGGGCTTGGAGTTGTCGCTCGGAAATCCAGCCTGAGACGAAAGCGATTTCCTCAGGGCAAGCGACGCGGAAGCCCGTGCGCTTTTCCAGCGTCCGCATGAATTCGGCGGCTTCCAGGAGCGAGTCGGGCGTGCCGGTGTCCAGCCAGGCGAAGCCGCGCCCCATTTTCTCCACGCCCAATTCGCCGCGCTTCAGATATTCAATGTTGAGATCGGTGATTTCCAATTCGCCGCGCGGAGACGGCTTGAGATCGGCTGCGAAGTCCGCGGCGCGCTCGTCGTAGAAATAGAGTCCGGTCACCGCCCAGTTGGAGCGTGGCGCCTTGGGCTTTTCCTCAATGGAAATCGCCTTGCCGCTGGAGTCGAACTCGACGACGCCATAACGCTCGGGGTCATGGACGTGATAGGCGAAAACGCTGGCCCCGCGCGTCATTGAGGCGGCGTTGCGCAGGATGGCCGCAAGGCCGTGGCCATAGAAGAGGTTGTCGCCCAGAATAAGCGCCGACTTGTGGCCGGCCACGAAGTCCGCGCCAATGTGATAGGCCTGCGCCAGTCCTTCCGGACGAGGCTGCTCCGCATAGGACAATTGGACGCCCCATTGCGCGCCATCGCCGAGGAGGCGCTGGAAGAGCGGCAGATCCTGCGGGGTCGAGATGATCAGAATCTCCCGGATGCCGGCGAGCATCAGCGTCGTCAGCGGATAATAGATCATCGGCTTGTCGTAGATCGGCAGCAATTGTTTCGAGATGACTTGGGTCATCGGATGAAGCCGGGTTCCGCTGCCGCCGGCCAGGATAATGCCTTTCATCGAATCACCTGTTTCAATTGGAGTCCTGCAGGAGCCGCGCGACGCAGGCGCGGGTCGAAAGGCGCCAGTCGGGCAGGGCGACGCCATAGACGTTCTTCAGCTTCGAATTGTCGAGGCGTGAATTGGCGGGCCGGCGCGCCGGCGTGGGATAATCGGCGGTCCCGATGCGGCGCACCCGCACCGGCTTCCGGCCGTGGCGCTCCGCTTCGGCGAAAATCTCCTCGGCGAAATCGGCCCAGGTCGCCTCGCCGCCGCCCGACATATGGAAGACGCCGGACAACGCCGGGTTGGCCGGTTCGGCCAGACGCTTGCGCGCGATGGCGATCAGGGCGTCGGCGATGTCGAGCGCGGCCGTCGGCGCGCCATGCTGGTCGGCGACCACCGAAACTTCTTCGCGCGTTTCGCCCAGGCGCAGCATGGTCCGCACGAAATTGGCGCCGAAAGGCGCATAGACCCAAGCCGTGCGCAGGATGGTTGCGCCTGGATTTTCCCGCAGGACCGCCTGTTCGCCCGCAAGTTTCGAACGCCCATAGGCGCCGATCGGGCAGGTTGGATCGTCCTCGCGCCAGGGCCGGTCGAGCGAGCCGTCGAAAACATAATCGGTCGAAAGATGGAGAAACGGAACGCCGCGCCGCGCGGCGGCCCGCGCCACCGCGCCGGCGCCCTCGCCATTGATCCGCGTGGCGAGCTCCTCTTCGGATTCCGCCTTGTCGACCGCGGTATAGGCGGCGGCGTTGATGATGACGTCGCCGTCGACCGCGCTGAGGACGCTGGCGACTGTCGCGGGATCGGCGAGATCGAGTCCGGGGCGCCAGCTGCGCCCGATGGCCGCGACATCGACGTTCTGCGCCGCGCCCCGCTCGATCAGCGCGAGGGCGACTTGCCCGTTCGTTCCCGTAACGATCAGACGCATGGTTCGGCTCAATCGAAGATCTGCGGCAGGTCGCACAGGCGCGGATGTTTGCGGTCCTTGTCGGACAGGGTTGCGCCCTCCGGCGGAACCGGCCAGGCGATCCCGAGCTCGGGATCGTCCCAGGCGAGGCCGAGATCGTTCGTCGCCGAATAATAATTGGTCACTTTGTACATGACCTCAGTGTCGGGCTCGAGCGTGCAGAAGCCATGGGCGAAGCCGATCGGGACGAGCAATTGCCGCCAATTGGCCGCCGACAATTCGACCGCGACATGCTGTCCGAAGGTCGGCGAGCTTTTCCTCAGATCGACCGCGACGTCGAGAATGCGGCCGCGCGTCACCCGCACCAGCTTGTCCTGGGCGAAGGGGGCGGACTGGAAATGCAGCCCGCGCAGGGTGCCGACCTGCGCCGAAAGCGAATGATTGTCCTGGACGAAATCCAGCGTGATCCCCGCTTCCGCAAAGGCCTTGCGATTGTAGACCTCGGAAAAGAAGCCGCGATGGTCGCCGAATTTCTTCGGCGTGATGACCTTCACGGCGGGTATGGCGGTCGCTTCGACCGTGAAATTGCTCATGTCGCGCTACCCGCTCAGCTGACCAGGGTTCCGAGTCGTTCGCCGCGATAACGCCCCGAACGGATGTCGCCCCACCAGGCCCGGTTGTCGAGATACCAGCGAACCGTCTTGCGCAGGCCGGTTTCAAAGGTTTCCCTCGGGCGCCAGCCGAGCTCCGCGCCAATTTTCGAACAGTCGATGGCGTAGCGCAGGTCGTGGCCCGGACGATCCTGGACGAAATTGATGAGCTGGCGGCGCGGGCCGATTTTCGCGTCCGGCGCCATTTCGTCCATGAGATCGCAGATGGCGTGGACCACGTCGATATTCTTCCGCTCGTTGATCCCGCCGATATTGTAGCTCTCGCCGACGCGGCCGCGCTCGACCGCGAGCAGCAGGGCTTCGGCGTGATCCTCGACAAAAAGCCAGTCGCGGATGTTCTCCCCGGCGCCATAGACCGGCAGCGGCTTGCCCTCCAGCGCATTGAGGATCATCAGCGGGATCAGTTTTTCCGGGAAGTGATAGGGCCCGTAATTATTGGAGCAATTGGTCGCCACCGCAGGCAGGCCATAGGTGTGGGTCCAGGCGCGCACCAGATGGTCGGAGCCCGCCTTGGAGGCCGAATAGGGCGAATTGGGCGCGTAGGGCGTGTCCTCGCGGAACAGGCCGTCTTCGCCGAGCGAGCCGAAGACCTCGTCCGTCGAAATATGATGGAAGCGGAAATTTTCGGCCGCGTCGGCGGGCAGGCCGCGCCAATAGCGCAGGGCTTCCTGGAGCATGACGAAAGTGCCGACGAGATTGGTCTGGATGAATTCGCCTGGCCCGTCGATCGAGCGGTCGACATGGCTTTCGGCGGCCAAATGCATCACCCAGTCGGGACGGAAGGAGTCGAAGGCGGCGCGCACGGCGCCCGCGTCGCAAATGTCTCCCCGCTGGAAGCGATAACGGGGATCCGCCGCGATGGGGGCGAGCGACGCCAGATTCCCGGCATAGGTCAGCTTGTCGAAGACGAGCAATTCATGCGGCGTCTGCTCGATGATGCGCCGGGCGACGGCCGAACCGATGAAACCGGCGGCGCCGGTGACGAGAATACGCTTGGAAGCCACGAAAAAACCCTGAGCTGGAACGAAACCGTCCTAGCATCCTGCGGCGCGGGAGAGAAGCACAACTTGCGCGGCGGCCGTTACGCGTCGGCGCTGAAGGGCTTTCTTCCGCTGGTCAGGGCGTCGTCGAGCAGTTCCAGCCGGTCCTGGCCCCAGAACACTTCGCCGTCAAGGACGTAGGAGGGCGAACCGAAGACGCCGGCCTCGAGGGCGAGCGCAAGGTTGCGCTGATAGCACAGCTCGGATTCGCCGCCTTCGCCGCGCTCCAGCCATTCGGACCCATAGCCGGCTTCGTCGAGAAGCCGCGCGAGGACATGGCGATCCGCGAGATCGAGTTGGCGTTCGAAGGCCCCGGCGAAAGCCGCGGCGATGAATTTCTGCGAATCAACGCCGGCGAGCGTCATGGCGCAGACGATCCGGTCGCCGGTCGCGGGATCGAACGGCCAGAATTGCGGGCGCAGATGAAAGTCCATGCCGCGCTTTTCGCGCCAGCGCTGCAATTCCACGATCCGGTAGCGCTGCCGCAAGGGATGGCGCTTGGCCAGCGGCAGTCCGCCTGATTCCGGAAACACCTGGGACAGCGCCACGGGCCGGTAACGGATGTCCAGACCATGCTTGGCGGCCAGACCTTGCAAAGTGGCGTGGCCGATATAGGCCCACGGGCTCTGCAGCGAAAAATAGACGTGAAGGGCGCGAGACATTGGTCTTCCTCGGTCGGCGGCCGCGAAGCCTACCACAACCGCGCAGCGGCCAATGGAAAATATGGGCGAGCCGAAATGCGTCTGGCGTTAGCGGCGTTACGACGCCTGCTCGACGCGGAGGTTAACAAATGGTGGCCCCACGCGACGCGCGGGGCGGGATCATTTTCAATAATTCATTAAGATGCCGGCGCAGATGGCGTCGACGCCACAACTTTGACGTGTGTCAACGGGCGCCGGCGACAAGCCTGCCATGGGTCGAGCGAAGCTCCTCGATGGCCTCGTCGAGTTCGGCGCGGCGCTCCTCGAGGTGGCGAAGCTGCGAAAGCACCATTTTCTCGTCCAGAACGAAATCGTCGGCGGGCCGCGCGCGATGTGCGTCGCCGTCCAGCAGATCGGCGATCTCGGTCAGGGTGAAGCCGAGATGCTTGCCTTTCAGGATCAGTTGCAGCCGGGCCTTCTGTTCGGAATCGTAAAATCGTGCGGCGCCCCGGCGGATCGGCTTCAAAAGGCCGCGCTGCTCGTAAAAGCGCAGGGCGCGCAAAGTCACGCCGTAAATGCGCGCAATTTCGCCGATTGTCAGCACTTCGGCAAGCGATTGTTCCCTCTGTGGAGGGGGCTGGATGCGGACGGCGGAGGTTCTCATGGGCACGGGATCCTGAAAGAGCCGCGAATCAAGATGCGACACACG
>JAJXYV010000030.1 GCA_021780435.1 Pseudomonadota bacterium | reverse complement strand
GCAAGCGCGGGCTTTTCGATGAAGCGCCAGGACAGCACGCCCAAAACGGTCGCGATCGCAAACGAAAGCGCCATCGTCGGGTAGAATCCCAGCTTTGGTGAGGCGACCGAATAAACGGACTGCTGGACCGGGTAGGCGAAAATATAGACGCCGTAGGAAATATCGCCGGTTGCCATTGTCAGGCGCCACAAGGGAAGTCTGACGAAGGCGACATAGTAGATCAGGTAGGGCAGCGCCAATGATTCCACAAAGGGACCAGCGGCCGAATGAGCCGAGGCAGCGAACAGCAGCAGCGCGCAGAGGGCGAGATCGCCGCGCAAGGCAATCTTGTCGCGGCAAGCGCGGAAGGCCGAGCCCGAGAAAAAATAGACGCCGTAACCAATGAAGTTGAAGCTCGGCACTCCAGGTAGAATGTCGGGCCCGCGATTTGTCCAGGACCAGTGCAGGACTGTTACGCCCGCGAGGCTGGCGCAGGCAAAGGCGGCGGCGACGGCAATCGCCCGGTCGCCTGTGAGCAAACGCAACCGGAACAGAATGAAAAGCAGGATATAGCAGGCGACCTCGATCGGGAGCGTCCAGAGCGAACCATTGACCGAGCCCCGCGCCGGATTAGTCTCGAAGACGCCCGGCAGGTTGAAGCGTATCGGAAAGAGCAGAACATTGCGCAGATATTTCCAAGTCTCGGACCGGGCGAAATAGTCCTTCAACGGCAATGTCGTGAAAAGCGGCCCGACAATAAATACGGCGAACAGAACCGTGACCGCCAGGCCCGGAAGGATCCGCAGACCTCGCGACGCCGCGAACCGCAACAGGCCATTCTGGCGCAGCAGCGATGCATACATCAGGTAACCGGAAACGAAGAAGAAAACTGAGACAGCGAGCCCGCCGCCCGATTCATAACCGAGCAAGGCGCTGACGAATTCTGGCTCTCGACCAAATATCGGCCAGGAATGACTTGCCAGCACCAGATACGCGGCGCAGATCCGCAAGAAATCGAAATTGTTGCCGCGATGGCGGATGTCGACGTCACCCGGCTTCATGTTCTGTTGTCCATTGCGGAGAGGGCGCCCGAACTCCCAACTCTGGCGCCGCCCCAGTTCGAGCGCGCAGGGTTCGGAGGACTATTCTTGTCCTTGGTCGCATTTTTAGCGAGGCCGGGAGTTTCGATGGTGGGCGCACAAGGGCTCGAACCTTGGACCCGCTGATTAAGAGTCAGCTGCTCTACCAACTGAGCTATGCGCCCATCGAAAAAAACATCGGCGAAAACGTGTTGTCGTCGCCGTTGCGAGCGGGTGTTTAGCAAAGCGGGATGGGCCTGTCCAGTGTCACGGCGCGCCTAATTGCGATTTTATGACGCGCGCATTTTTGTCGATCCGGCGCCGGCGCCGTGTTAAGAGCCGCGAAACCGCTGCAGGCGGCAGAGGTCGAGAGGGGCGGGGCGAGACGCGCGATGGATGAAGCGCCTGAACAGCCGCAAGACGCGCTGGAAGATGCGACGGACGACAGCGCGAAAGAAAAATTCCTCGCCTTCCTGAAACCCCCGCGCCTCGATCGCCGCGGGTGGGCGCTGCTCGCGGGCCTCGTCGTCACGGTCTGGCTTTCCACCGGTTTCTACAAGGTTCAGCCGGACGAACAGGGCGTGGTGCTTCGATTCGGCGCCTGGGTTGCGACGACCACGCCCGGCTTGCATTTCCATCTCCCCTGGCCGATCGACACTGCGCTTTTCCCCAAGATCACCCAGATTCGCCAGATGCAGCTCGGCGTGACGGCAAGCGGCGCGGTCGGCGGCGCGCGCGAAAAGCAGATGCTGACCGGCGACGAGAACATTCTGGAGGCGGACGCCGCGATTCTCTGGCGGATCGACGACGCCGGGAAATATCTGTTCAATGTCACGGAGCCCGAGACGGCGCTTCGGATCGCGGCGGAAAGCGCCTTGCGCGAAGTAGTGAGCCACACGCCGATCCAGGCCGTGCTGTCGGACAAGCGCAGCGAGGTCGCCCAGGAGACCCAGGATCTGCTGCAAGGCGTGCTCGACCGTGAAGGCGCCGGAATCAGCATCGTCCAGGTGCAACTGACCCGCGTCGATCCGCCGAGCGCGGTGATCGACGCCTTCAACGACGTCCAGCGCGCCCGGGCCGATCAGGAGCGCGCGCGCAACGAGGCGCAAGCCTATACGAATGACATTTTGCCGCGCGCCCGCGGCGAGGCCGTGCGCATCCATCAGGACGCCGAAGCTTACAAGGCGCAGGCGATCAACCTCGCGCAAGGCGAGGCGGGCAATTACGCGGCCATCTATCGCAGCTACGCCCAGTCGCCGAAGGTGATTTCTTGGCGGCTTTATCTCGAAGCGATGGACGCCCTCCTGCGCAAGTCGTCGCGGGTGATCCTCGATTCGTCCGGCCATGCGGCAGGGCCGCTCGCGCCCTATCTGCCGCTCAGCGAGATCAAGCCGCCGCAAGCGCCGCCGCCGGCGTCCGCTCCCGCGACCGGAGGCGGCAAATGAAGAAGCTCACGCTCCTCATCGGCGGCCTCGTCGCCATCGGCCTGTTCGTCCTGTTTTCAAGCCTTTACACGGTCAATCAGGGCCAAAGCGCGCTTCGGATCCGGCTCGGCGCCCCGGTCGAGGTGATCACGACGCCGGGCCTCAAGTTCAAGGCTCCCTTCATCGACAATGTCGTCGTCTTCGACGCCCGGCTGCTGCTGCTGGAGCCGCCGCCGGAACAGGTGATCCTCGGTGACCAGAAGCGCATCGAGGCCCAGGTCTATTCGCGCTTCCGCGTCGTCGATCCGCTCAAATTCTACCAGAGTCTGCACTCCATCACGGAGGCCAAGGCCCAACTCGCGCTCTCGGTCAGCACCGCCATGCGTCGCGAATTCGGCCAGATCAACCTGCCGACGCTGCTGTCGCCGCGCCGCCAGGAGGTGATCCAGAGGGTCCATGAGGATGTGAGCGCGAAATTCGCGCCGCTCGGCCTCGATGTTGTCGAAGTGCGCCTGCACCGCGCCGACCTGCCGCTTGAAACCAGCCAGGCGATCTACGACCGGATGAAGTCGGAACGTCAGCGCGAGGCCAAGGAACTGCGCGCGGAAGGCTATCAATGGGCGCAGGAGATCGAATCCAAAGCGGACCGCGACCGCACGATCATGCTGTCGGAGGCGCAGCGCCAGGCTCAGATCACCCGAGGCGAGGGCGACGCCGAGGCGAATCGCATCCTGTCCCAGGCGCAGGAGGGCGACCCGAAATTCTATGGTTTCTACCGCTCGCTCCAATCCTACGGCAAGGCGCTGGCCGATAGCGGGCCGGTGCTGCTGCTCTCGCCCGACGCCGAATTCCTCAAGGCGCTGAAAGCCGGCCCTCCCGCCTCGGACGCCAAGGCGGAAACCAGGACAGACGGCAAATGACGCTTCACGGAACGGGACGTTTCTGATGGACGGAGCCGCCGCCGCCGCTTCCCTGGGGGTCGTGGCGCAGATCCTGTTCCTGGACCTGCTGCTGTCCGGCGACAATGCGCTGGTGATCGCGCTCGCCTGCCGGCGGTTGCCGGAACAGCAGGCGCGCCGCGCGGCCTGGATGGGCGCCGCGGGGGCCATTGGCCTGCGTCTTATCCTGACCACGATGGCCGGCGCGCTGATGGCGCTGCCCTTCCTGCAACTGCTGAGCGCGTTGCCCCTGCTCGTCATCGCGATGAACCTGATGAACGGGCAGGAGGAGGAAGATCTCGCGCTCAGGGGCGCCGAGGAGGCCGAAGCAAGCATCATCGCCGCGGTGGGAATCATCATTCTCTCGGACGCCGCGATGAGCCTCGACAATGTCGTCGCGCTGGCGGCGGTGTCGGGCGGCAATTTCTGGCTGCTGATGTTCGGCCTCGCCGTGAGCATTCCCCTGATCGTCTTCGGCAGCTTCGGCTTTTCGCGATTGATGCGGGATTATCCCTGGCTCGCCGACGCCGGCGCCGCCATGCTCGGCTGGGTCGCCGGCGGCATGATCATTGGCGATCCGCTGCTGTCCGGCTGGGTTACAAGCCAGGCGCCGGCGCTCGGCGTCGCCGTTCCGCTCGCCTGCGCCATTTTCATCCTCGTTCAGGGCCGCTTCGCCCGCGAAGACGCGCTCAAGGCGTCTTCCAACCGTCCCAAAGCGCCCATCCGCCCAATCCCGCCGCGACCGCAGCCCAAGCCCGCGAAAAGGCCAATGGAAAAACAGGCGGAAAAGTCGGCGCCGGCCGCATGCGAAACCCTGTCGCCGCTCACGCAGGTGGTCACGCCGCCACGGGAAATCGCGTCGCCGCCGAGCTTCGCGGCCGAAGATGACGCAATGGACTCAGGCGACCGCTGGATGCTTACGGGCCTCATCGCGCTCTTTGCGATTTTTGGCCTTTTCCTGGCCGTGTTCATCCTGATGCCGGCGTGATCGGCTTTTACAGTTGCGCGCCGATGATGGCCGTGACCTCGGCCGCGTTCAGATTGCTCACCGCGTAGCCCATCTGCCGGTTGAACTGAAGCGCAGCCGTCTGGGCGTTGAGCGCGTCGACGCGCTCGGCCCAGCCGCGCGGGCATTGGAAGGTGAGGGCGCGGCCGCTCTTGCCGCGATACCAGGCCTCGATCCGATGCTCCAGATGCGCGCTGTCCGCGGAATTCGGAAAAATGTCGGTGATCACGGCCTCATGGCTCGCCGACGCGACGCCCACGCAGAAGCGCCATTCCTCGGCGGCCGCGCCGCCCGCGAAAACCAGAAGGGCAGGGAGGGCGAGCGCCATTGCGCGTCGGGACGAGGAAAAACGAAGCATCGAATGGCCGGCCGAAGGGTGTGAATGAGCATTTCCGAAAGTATCTCCGGACAAGGTAAATAAATGTTCGCGGCCGCCGAAACGCTGTTTTGGGCGTTTCCATGCTATAAAAAACGAAGAATTTTCAGAAATATGCGACAAAATCATCATGGGTCGGCGGGCTGGGCTCGGCGTCCCGCGAGTCCAGTTGGAGCGCGCGAAACCTTCGACAACGAGCTGTTTACGCGCGGCGCATAGCATTTGTGCGCGGTCGCGCCGAACACGGCCGGGATGAAAACAGAAGTTGCTCGATCATGCGCTTGGCTGAACGCCTGACCTCTGGAAGCCGAACTTCCGACGACGACGAGCAGGGTTGTTCGCTGCCGGGATTCCATGTCGCCGACCTGCACCGGACGTTCAAACCCTGCGAGGCGTCGGATGCGGCGCAGGTTCCGCCGCCCGTCTCGCGTATTTCCCAGCCTCTGCTGGTCGGCGCCCTGATGCTGTTCGACACGCTGAATTTTTCGGGAAGCGGTCTTGTCGCCTTTCTGGCCGCCACGCCGGGCTCCGGTGTGGACTGGCCCTGGCTTGCGGCCGGTCTCGCCGTCGTCACCGTCATCGGCCTTGCTGCGCTGCACAGGAACTGGATCTATACGATCCGCGCTTTCGGCGATTTTCCGCGTCAAATCATGGCGCTCGCCGTCGCCCTTGCCGGCGCTCTCGCCCTGTGGAACGCCGTCAGCATCCTGGCGCGCGCCGGAACGCCGGACGTCCTGCGCACATGGACGATCGTCTGGTTCGCCACCGGCTGGGTCTTCGGCGCCGCCGTCCGCGCGATCCTGGCGGTCGCGGTGAAGACCTGGACGCGTCAGGGGCGGCTGGCGCGCCGCACCGTCATTGTCGGCGGCGGCCTCCGCGCGCTTCAAACAGTTCGCCGCCTCAAGGAGTCAGGCAAGGGCGCGTTGCAGATCCTGGGACTGTTCGATGACCGGAAACGCGCCCGTCAGCCAGGCGACGACGGCGCCTTCACGCTGCTGGGCTCCTTCGACGCGCTGGAGGCCTTCTGCCGCGAGCAAAGGGTTGATCTCCTGATCGTCGCGATCCCGCCGAGCGCCGAGGCGCGCATCCTCCACATCCTCAAGGCCCTGCTCGCCCTGCCGGTCGACGTCAGGATCCTGGCCGCCGTCAGCCGCCTCAGGCTGCGGGATCGCGCCTACAATTACATCGGCGATGTGCCCTTCCTGCCGGTCTTCGACAAGCCGATCTCCGATTGGGGACACGCGCTCAAGGCCATGTTCGATCGGGTCGTGGCCGCGATCCTCATTCTGGCGCTTTGCCCGGTGATGGCCCTTGTCGCGCTGGGCGTCCGGATGTCCTCTCGCGGCCCGATCCTGTTCCATCAAATTCGCTATGGGTTCAACAACGAAAGTTTCTCGGTTTTCAAGTTCCGCTCGATGTATGTCGACCAGTGCGACGCCACGGCAAGCAAGCTGGTCACGCGCAACGATCCTCGGGTCACGCCCTTCGGCGCCTTCATCCGCCGCTGGTCGCTCGACGAATTGCCGCAATTGTTCAACGTGCTGCTGGGCGACCTCTCGCTCGTCGGCCCGCGTCCTCATGCCTTGGGGGGCAAGGTGGCCGGGCTGCTCTATGAGCAGGTCGTGGATGGCTATTTCGCCCGCCATCGCGTGAAGCCGGGCATTACGGGTTGGGCGCAGATCAATGGCTGGCGCGGAGAAACCGACACGATCGAGAAGATCGAGCAGCGGGTCGCCCATGATGTTTATTATATCGAGAACTGGTCGATCTGGTTCGACCTGAAAATCCTTGCCCTGACTCCTATCTCGGTCGTCACCAGCAAAAACGCCTTCTGAGCGTCGGGGCCGGGCGCATCTCGACCCGGTCTGCCTCAGTCTTCCGCCGCACTTGCGGGATCGTCCGCCAACCGGACGATGACGTCCACGCCGACGACCTTCTTGCCTTTGGGCGGCGTGATCCGCAACTGTCCCGCGACGTCGTCCGGCATGTCGAACAGGTTCGACTTGTCTTCGTCGTAGAAATGGCAATGCGAGCCAGTCTTGGTGTCATACCAGACTTTGGAGCCATAGAGCGCGATCTCGCGAACCAGCCCGGCGCCGACGAACTGATGGAGCGTGTTGTAGACCGTCGCGCGCGAAAGCGGCATGCGCAGCGCCTGCGCTTCGTCGAACAATTGATCCACCGTCGCATGGCGGTCGCCCGCGACGAAAAGCAGGCTGGCGAGGCTGATCCGCTGGCGGGTGGGGCGGAGATCGGCCGACCGCAGCTTTTCGCGGACAAGGCGCGCGAGAGCGCCATCTTTCCAGTCGAATGTAGGCTTTGCCGCAATGCGCCGCCCCGCCGTCGTTTTGTGTCCTGGTTCGATTGCGCCCGTCATTGTCCCGCCCGTCTGCCGCAACTGTCTCAGTCGCGCGCGATCGCATGCTACTCTTTTGAATGGTTCTAAACGCCTTGTAAAGAGGCGCCGCCATCCGAAAGACGCGCAAGCAAGCCTGGCGCCAAACCGGAACGGCGAGGGGAAGCAACCATTGGTTAAGGCTCCGGCGTTTTGGCGCCGCCAATCTCGGCCGACTGGTTGCATCCAATTGAGCTCGTTAAGGTTTACGCAGTGGATCTACGGTTAAGTCTGTTAAATCTTCAGTGCTGACAAAGTCTGACCCAAATGATGAAAAACGTCTCGATCCCTCACCGCCTTCGTGACTTTGCGTCAGATCGTCGCGGAAACGTTACGATCA
>JAJXYV010000265.1 GCA_021780435.1 Pseudomonadota bacterium | reverse complement strand
GGCGTCAGGGGATTCGCACGGCATTCGTCGCGCATCCGGTGCGCCGAGCCGTGTGGCCCAGGCCCCGACTGCGCTGATTTGACCGCCCCGGCGGCTCTGGCTCGGCGCAATGTCCCGATCTGGGCAAGCGATGCCCTCGCGCCCAACGCACGGCGTGACGATCTGCAAAGCGGCAGGAGGCCGCCATCGCGCTCCGATCGATGACGGTCCGGAGCCGGATTCGACGCCCTCATTATCAACTGAAATTTGGAACCTTTAATGCAATTTTCCGACCTCGGCCTCAGCGAAAAGGTGCTGCGCGCCGTTGAAGACTCAGGCTACACGACGCCGACGCCGATCCAGGCGCAGGCGATCCCCCATGTCCTCGCCGGCCGCGACGTCCTCGGCATTGCCCAGACCGGCACCGGCAAGACCGCCGCCTTCACCCTTCCCATGCTCTGCCGTCTGGAGCAGGGCCGCGCCCGCGCCCGCGTGCCGCGCACCCTCATCCTCGAGCCGACACGCGAGCTCGCCGCGCAGGTCGAGGAGAGTTTCAACAAATATGGCGCCCAGCACAAACTGAACGTCGCCCTTCTGATCGGCGGCGTCTCCTTCGGCGACCAGGAAGCCAAGATCATGCGCGGCGCCGACGTGCTCATCGCCACGCCCGGCCGCCTGCTCGACTTCTTCGAGCGCGGCAAGCTGCTGCTGACGGGCATCGAGATCCTCGTCATCGACGAGGCCGACCGCATGCTCGACATGGGCTTCATCCCGGACATCGAGAAGATCTGCAAGCTGGTGCCCTTCACCCGCCAGACCCTGTTCTTCTCGGCGACCATGCCGCCGGAAATCACTCGGCTGACCGAGCAGTTCCTGCACAATCCCGCGCGCGTCGAAGTCGCCCGCGCCGCGACGACGGCCTCGACCATCACCCAGGTCCTCGTCGCCTCGCACGGCGGCGGCGACAAGCGCGAGACCCTGCGCCGCCTGCTGCGCGCAGCGGAAGGCCTGAAGAACGCCATCGTTTTCTGCAACCGCAAGCGCGACGTGGCGATCCTGTACAAGAGCCTGGAGAAGCATGGCTTCCCGGTCGGCGCGCTCCATGGCGACATGGACCAGTCGGCGCGCATGGCTTCGCTCGACGCCTTCAAGAATGGCGCGGTGGACATCCTGGTCTGTTCGGACGTCGCGGCGCGCGGCCTCGATATTCCGGACGTCAGCCACGTCTTCAATTTCGACGTTCCGACCCATGCCGAGGACTATGTCCACCGGATCGGCCGCACCGGCCGCGCCGGCCGCACCGGCCACGCCTATACGATCGTCACCGACCACGACACCAAATATATCGCCCAGATCGAGGACCTGATCAAAAAGCAGATCGACTGGGAGGGGCCGCGCCTCGGCGAATTGGCGCCGGCCGAATATGTCGAGCGCGACCGCGCGCGGTCCGCACGCCCCGGCGAAAGATCGCGCCGCTCAGGACGCGGCGAGCGGGGCGAGCGCGATCGCGCTGAGCGCCCAGCCCGCGAACGCAGCCGCAGCAGCGATGAGACCGCCCGAGCGCCGCGCCAGAAGGCCGCGCGCCCTGGTGCGGACGAGCCGCGCCACCAGGATTCGCCTAGGCCGGAGTCTCGTCGCGATGAACCGCGCCGCGATGATCAGCGCCGCAAATCGGCCAGCCGTCCGGCGGATGACGATCCGCCGGTGATCGGCATGGGCGACCATGTCCCGAGCTTCCTGCTCCGCCCGGTGCGGACCAAGGCGGTCAAGACCGCGGATTGATCCGCTCCAGCAGGTCCACCGTGAGGGCTTCGCAATCAGGCAGTTCGACGGCGGCGGCGCTGAGGTCGTCGTCGCTCGAATAGGTGGAGCGCACCGCAATCACGGGCAGGCCAGCCGCCCGCGCCGAGAGAACGCCGTTGCGCGAATCCTCGATCGCCACGCATTGCTCCGCCGGCTTGCCGAGTTCGCGCAGGGCGAGCTCATAAACGTCCGGCGCTGGCTTCTTCTTCTCGACCATGTCGCCGGCCCCGACAACGGGGAAAATATCGCGCCAATGCGCGCCGAGCGTGGATTTGAGCAAGGATTCGATATTCGGCATGGAGGTCGTCGTCGCAATGGCGAGCGTGAGCCCTTGGGCTCGCGCGGCCTCGATGAAATCGACGACGCCCGGCCGAAGCGGCACCGCGCCCGCGTCCACCATGCCGGTATAGATGTCGGTTTTCGCGCGATGGAGCCTGGCGACGAATTCAGGATCGGCGACGCCGCCGGTCTGTTCGATGAAATGCGTGATTCTTTCCTTGCCGCCGGTGACTTTCAGCAATTGCCGGTACAGGGCCACGTCCCAATTCCAGTCGAGGCCAAAATCGGCGAAGGCGCGGTTGAAGGCGATGCGATGCACCTCCTCCGTCTCAGCCAAGGTGCCGTCCATGTCGAAAATCACGCAATCGATCACCAGCGTCTCCTCCGTCAAGTTGGGGCGAAAGTGACGGGGTGAAGCCGAAAAGGAAATTTAAAAATTCACAACCTGTTTTAAGATGATCTTTCGCCACCTCATTGCGGCAGGATCCCGAAGATCTTGCGCAGAAAGCCGGGGGCGATGGCGGAAAGCGGGTTGACCGAAAGAACCGGGGCGCTGGTTTTGCCCGACACCCGGAAATTGACCCCGATCAGGCCTTCCTGCGAACCGCCGCCGAGCACCAGCCCCAGGACCGGAAGCTGGCCGAACAGATTGTTCACGCCATAAGCCGGCACGAATGTGCCATTCAGGTCCATGGTGTCGCGATCGAAATCGATCCAGCCCTCAATCGTCGAGCCGATGGTCGGATTGGCGATCGCCCCGTCGCGGATGTTCAGCCGACTACCGCTCTTGTCGAGCATGGCGTGAAGGCGCGAGAACGTCACGGCGTTCGGGTCGAGCTTGACCTTGCTGGCGATCTGGCCCGCGCTCGGCGCGGAGGCGAAGCTTTTTAACGCCGGCTCGCCGCGCAGCACGAAATTCTCGATATCGACCGTTCCGGAAAAACCGGCGTCGGCCAGCCGCAATTCGGCGTCGAACGCGCCGCCCTCCATATGTGTGTAGAAGTCGAAAAAGGCGAGCAGCGCCCCGCCGTCCGAGGTGGTGAGCGAAAACAGCGGCGCGCCGCCGTCGGGATGGCTCAGCACCCCCTTGACCGCGTCGCCGCCGAGCTTGCCGGATAGGCTCAGGGCCTGGAATTGACCCGTTTTTTTCCGCGCCACCCGTAAAGCCGCATTGGAGATGATCTGGCGATTGGCGCCGGTCAGCAGGGTCGCGTTGAGGTCGAGGTCGTAATCGGTCGTCGAGCCGCGCGCCGGACCGCTGCTGGTCAGGTCGTTCAGGAAGGGCCGCGCGTCGAGCGCCGCGCCCTTGGCCGTGATCTTCATCATGTCGCCGGTCTTTTCGGCGACGATCTGAAGATTGTCGCCAGGCGAAAATCTGACGTCCGGCAACCGGGCGCCGGCGAGACCGCCGTCGGGACTGAGCAGGATGACGCCTTTCGCGCTCTGCCCGCCGCCGTCATAGACGAAATCGTCGAGCGTGGCGGCGCCGCGATCGTCCTCGCGATAGTTGAAAGTGGATTTTCCCGGACGGCCCGCCGGCTTGTAAAGCCCCGGAACGGGATAGATCAGGCCGGTCTTGAGGAAGTCCAGCTCGACCTGCGCCTGGGGATGGGCGGCGCCGACTTCGCCGACGATCTTCACGCCGACCGGCCCGACCACGCTCGCGCCGAAATTCAGGCCGGCCTTGATCCGCGCCGCCTCGTCCATCGGAAAAGCGATGGTTCCCTTGGGAGGCTCATTGTCGTTGCGGGTGAATTCAAGGGTCGCCGGCGCGCCGAACAATTTGCCCGTCCCCGTCACATGGGTGACGCCGCCGGCGAGGCTGACGGCGAGCGAACCTTGTTCGAGGTTGGCCTTGCCGACGAGATGGTCGGCGAAGAAATTATCGACTTTGGCGTTGACCTCGATGCTGGCGAGGCTCGGATCATAAACCGCCTGGAGCTTGGTGCGGTAAACGAAATCGCCTTCGAACTGGCCGCGCGTCGTCTTGGGATCGAGCGGCAGGCTGATTGTCTTGGCGAAGCCGGGGGACGAGAGCACCTCGCCCAGCGTGTCCAGTCCGCCCTTGCCATGAGCGCCGACGCTCATCGCCATCGGCTTGGTCTCGAAATCCGGCATCGAGAAGACGCCGTTGGAGAGTTCGATCCGTCGTCCCTGCTCGCCTTCCATGTAGCCAACGCTGGCGTTGATGCGCGCGGCGCGCCCCGAGGAATGGCCCTTGGCGTCCAGGCCCTTCACGGGCGGCGCGCCGTCGAGAAATGTGAAGGAGACGTCGCGGATCGAATAATCCATCGAAACGCGGTCATCCATCGGCGCGTGCTGGGCGCGCATCATCCGCAGGTCAAGATCGTCGAGATCGATCGCCATACGGAAGCTTTCGAGCTTTCCGTCGATCAAATGGTCGCCCACCCAGCCGCGAACCGGCGCGCCGAAGGCGTTGGGCCAGACCGCGAGCGCCCCGGCCGCGGTCATGTTGCCTGCCGAAATGCCCAGCCGCATGTGAACGCCCGCAACCCAATCGATCGTGCCCTGCACGGCGGCCGCCACTTCCGGCCCGACCAGTTCGATGCGATTGATGCTCAGGATCTTGTTCGGCGCATCGATGGCGAGGTCGACCTTAACCTTGTTGATGGCGACCGATTTCTCGGCGGGGCGCTCAGGTCCGATCACGCAGGGCTCGGCCTGCCGCAAGACGAAGCTCCAGGGCGCCGAATCCTGGCTCGGCGGGGTAATCGCCCCCGCCAGGAAGCAGCGTGAGCCGCCGGAAAAGACCTGCGCTTCGTCCACCACGGCGCGATGGTTCGCCGCATCCCAATGCGTCGCCGCGAAAAACTCGTCGAGGAACACCGGAGGAAATTCCGGATCGTCGAAGCGCCAGAAACCCTGACCCAGCGCGAGCCGGGCGTTGGCGTCGAGCACATGCCCGTCGGCCTGGAAGGAGGCGGAGGCCTTGAAGGAAATCGGTATGTCGGAATCGATCGGCAGAACGGTCGTGCCGGCGACCAGCGCGATCTCGTCGATCGAAAACCCGCTGCCGTCGATCGCCAGTTCATGCGGCTGGTCGAGCGCGCCCCGGGCGATTCCCTCCAGACTCCAGCGGCCGTTCGGGCCCACCGCCGACATGTTCACGTCGACCACGGCGCGGCGGGCGGCGGTCGAGCGATCCAGCGAGAACTGAAACTTCTCGAAACCGCGCTTCTGGCCGGCGTCGCGGTCATCGATGACCAGCCGTCCGTCCTTGATTCCGAAATGGTCGAGCGTCGCGATCGGACTTTCCCGCCCCTGGCCGATCTCGAAGATCAGGTTGATGGCGTTGGCGGCCTGCCGCAGCACCTTGGCCCGGGTCGCCCGGACCGGGGCGCTGGTCGGCGGCGCGACGCTGGGAGCCGCCGCGTCGGGCGCGACCGTCGTCTCGACCGCAGGCTCAGGCGCCGCGGACGCCGAATCGCCGCCCGCCGAGAGGTCGAAGCCCCCGTCCGGCCGAACCTGCAATTTGACGTTCAAGCCTTCGATATCGACGCGCGACGGCTTAATCTGGCCGGCGAGCAGCGACAGCGGGTCAAAAATGAGATCCGCCTTGGGCGCGGAAATCAAACGCCGTCCGTCCGGCCGGGTGACCTCGACGCCGCTGACCGCAAGCGCAAGGCCATGCTCCTGCCGCTCGATCCCGAGGCCGCCGATAGCGAGGACGTAATTCGGGCCAAGGCGGTCCTGCAGGGCGGAAACCAGGATCGGCTTGAGTGCGTCGAGATTGACCCGGCCGAAGGCGAGGGCGACCACCCCGACGCCAAGGCCGACCAGCAGCGCCATCAGCGCAAAGGACAGCCCCGCGCTCGCAGCCCGACGCGTCCGGCGAAAACGCCGGCGCGGCGCCGGCGGCGGCGGCCCTTCGAAGATTTCGGGTTCGTTCGTTTCGTTCAATGCGTCCGCTTTCCCTGGCCCTTTTCCTGCTTCAATCGCGACGGGGCGCCTCGGTCGTCCCTCGCCCGGACGCGAAGCCGGTCGGCCGATTCGTCGTCATACCTTAAATCCCCCCGCGCCCCGACGAAACGGAAGCCTCGCGCGCCCGCGAAAACATGCAGACTTTTGGGTCGGAATTTAGCAAAAATGGCGACCTCCAGGCGCCGCGCCATCAGGGCGGCGCGACAGGAAAGGATTATCGATGGCGGACGAACTGAAGATCGGCGACGCGGCCCCGGATTTCACCCTGCCCCGCGACGGCGGCGGCCAGATGTCGCTGAGCGATTTCAAGGGAAAGAAGCTGGTCCTTTATTTCTATCCCAAGGACGACACGTCCGGCTGCACCATGGAAGCCAAGGATTTCAGCGCGCTTGCCGACGCCTTCAAGGCGGTTGGCGCGGCCGTCGTCGGCGCCTCGCCCGATTCGGCCAAGCAGCACGACAAGTTCCGCGACAAATACGAACTGACCTTTCCGCTTCTCGCTGACGAATCGAAACAGGTTCTGGAAGCCTATGGCGTCTGGGTCGAAAAAAGCATGTATGGCCGCAAATATATGGGCGTCGAGCGCTCCACCTTCCTGATCGGACCCGATGGAATGATCGCGAAGATCTGGCGCAAGGTTAAGGTCACCGACCACGCGGCGGAAGTCCTCGCGGCGGCCAAGGCCTTGTAAACGAAGGCCATGACGCTTTTGGCAAAACATTAACCACGCCTGTTTACCATGTTCCGGAGTTCAAAAGCGCCGTGTCCGGCGCGTTCCTCCGGGGCGGTGAACATGCGTGGCGCGTCGCAACCTGTGAAGACCCAGAGGTCAGGCCTCACCCTTCGCCTGACCTCGCCCGGCGCAAGCCGCGAGATCCACCTGCGCCCCACGCTCGCCGCCGCCCTGTTCGGCGCCGTTCCCGCGCTGCTGCTGTCCTGCCTCGGCCTCGGCTCTTATTTCCTGTTCCGCGACGACATGCTGACCTCGCTGATGCGGCGGCAGGCCAGCTTGCAATTCGCCTATGAGGATCGCATCGCCGCTCTGCGCGCCCAGATCGACTCCATCGCCTCGCGCCAGATGCTCAATCAGGACAGTTTCGAGGGCAAGGTCGCCGAACTAGCGGTGCGGCAGGCCAGGCTCGAATCGCGCTCGGCCCTGCTCGCCTCGCTGGCCGCCAAGGTCGATCCGAATAACGCTGCAACGTCGCAGCGAGGAAATGCGGCGCCGGTTGAATCCGATCCCGGGCCGGTCAGGACCCTCAACGCCAAGCCATCGGTCGCAAAGGACGACTTCAAGCCCATTCCCGATGGCTTCGACCTCCGGCGCGCCCAACCTGTCGACACCCACGGCCAGGACCTGTCGGAAAACGGCGATCCGACCTCGCCGGAACAACGTCTGCGCAATCTTGCGGTTAGCTTCGATCGGGTCGAACGCCGTCAGATCGTCGCGCTCAACGAACTGCAGGCGCCCGCCGCCGCCAAGGCCGAGCGCCTGCGCGAAGCCTTCGAGGAAGCCGGCCTGCCGGTCGATCGGATGCTGCGGCGCGCCGCGCCGAAAGCCGACGCCGGCGGCATGACGACCGTCGCCATGGGCGGCCCCTATGTTCCCGCCTCCCCGCCCGGAAAGGCGGGCGAATTCGAACGCGCCTACGCCAGCCTGAACTCCTCCATCAGCATCATGGACGAATTGCGCAGCGCCCTCCCCTATGCGCCGCTGCGCCAGCCCCTGCCCGGCCAACTCGAGATCACATCCGGCTTCGGCTATCGCACCGATCCCTTCTTCGGCCGCCCGGCGCTGCATACCGGCATGGATTTTCGCGGCGATTACGGCGCGCCGGTGCGCAGCACCGCCGCCGGACGGGTGATTTCGGCGGGCCCCGCGGGCGGCTATGGCAATATGGTCGAGATCGACCATGGCGCGGGCCTGACAACCCGCTATGGCCACCTCTCGCGCATCGATGTCCGCGATGGCCAATGGGTCGCCGCGGGCGCGGAAATCGGCGCGATCGGCTCGACAGGCCGCTCGACCGGACCGCATCTCCATTACGAAGTGCGCGTCGATGGCGCGCCTGTCGATCCGAGCCGCTATATCAAGGCCGGGCGCCTGCTGAACGCCGGGCTGTAAGCCTCGCGCTCGCTCTGGCGTGCGCCAACCGCTCGCGGGGTTTTTTCGCTCACTCTGGCGTGCGCCAACTGCTCTCGAAGCATTATTTCCCGGCCTGGCGCAGGATTTCCTGGAACCAGTCCGTGTTCAGGGTCGTCGGCTGGAGCCACATTTTGAGAAGCGATTCAGGCGTATAGCGCTCCAGCGCGTCCATCATCCGCTTCTCGAGCTCCTCCATCGCCCGCTTCTGCATCGGCTCGAAATCCGGCAGGCCCATGAAGGCCCGCGCCTCTGCCGGCGTGCAGTCGATATTCACTGTGATCTTCATGGACGGGCCTCCGCGCGGCGCCGAAAAAGGCGATTTCCCTTTGTAAACATAGTTCTGCACCGCAAAAAGGCTACGTTTTTCTCATCCGATGTTTAAAAAACGCCATTTCCAGCCCTGCGCGTTCAACCGATCGCCTCGGCCGACCTCGCCTTTTCGCGCAGGATGAACTTCTGGATCTTGCCCGTCGAGGTCTTCGGCAGCGGGCCGAAGATGAAGATCTTCGGCACCTTGAACCGCGCCAGATGCGCCCGGCAATGTTCGAGGAATTCCTCCTGGGTCGGGGTCGCTCCCTCGCGCAATTCGAGAAAGGCGCAGGGAACCTCGCCCCATTTTTCGTCGGGCGTCGCGACCACCGCCGCGGCCAGAACGTCCTTGTGCCGATAAAGCACATCCTCGACCTCGATCGAGGAGATGTTCTCGCCGCCCGAGATGATGATGTCCTTGGAGCGGTCCTTGATCTTGATATAACCGTCCGGTTCGATCACCGCGAGGTCGCCGGTGCGGTACCAGCCGCCCGCGAAGCTTTCCTGAGTCGCCCGCTCGTTCTTGAGATAGCCCTTCATCACGATATTGCCGCGGAAGACGATCTCGCCCATCGTCTGGCCGTCGTGCGGCACGGGCTGGAAATGGGTCAGGTCGAGCACGTCAATGCCCTCCTGCAGCAGCGAGCGCACGCCCTGGCGGGCGTTCAGCTCGGCGCGCTTCGCCAGGGATTCGCTCTCCCATTCCTTCTGTTTGGCGCAGACGGAAGCCGGTCCGTAGGTCTCGGTCAGCCCGTAGACATGGGTGATCGCCACGCCGAGCTTCTCCATGCCCTCGATGATCGCCGCCGGCGGCGCGGCGCCCGCGACGAGCGCCTCGACCTTGTGGTCGAGCCCCGCCTGATCGGCCGGATCGGCGTTGATCAGCAGGCCATGAACGATGGGCGCGCCGCAATAATGGGTCACCTGATGTTCGCGCATCAGGGCGAAGATGAGCTTGGGATCGACGCGGCGCAGGCAGACGTTGACGCCCGCATTGGCCGCCATGGTCCAGGGAAAACACCAGCCATTGCAGTGGAACATCGGCAGGGTCCACAGATAGACCGAATGCGGCGGCATGCCCCAGCCGACGATATTGTTGATGGCGTTGAGGTAAGCGCCGCGATGGTGATAGACGACGCCCTTGGGGTTGCCGGTCGTGCCGGACGTATAGTTCAGGGAGATCGCATCCCATTCGTCCGCGAGCGGTTCGGGCTCGAAGGACGGATCGCCCTCGGCGAGGAAGGCCTCATATTCGATCTCGCCCACGAAAACGCCGCCGGTGAAGGAGGCGTCGTCCACGTCGATGACCAGCGGCTTGGGGCCGGTCATCATTGGCAGCGCCTTGGCGACGATCTTCGAATATTCCCGGTCGGTGAGCAGGACTTTCGACTCGCCATGGTCGAGCATGAAGGCGATGGCGTCGGCGTCGAGGCGCGTGTTCAGCGTGTTGAGCACGGCGCCGGCCATGGGAACGCCGAAATGGGCCTCGAACATGGCGGGAATGTTCGGCAGCATGACCGACACCGTGTCGTTCTTGCCGATCCCGCGCTTGCGCAGGGCCGAGGCCATCCGCCGGCAGCGCTCCGCCGTTTCCGCCCATGTCTGGCGCAGATCGTTGTAAACCACCGAAGTCTTGTGCGGGAAAACATCGGCCGAGCGGAACAGGAAGCTGATGGGCGTGAGCGGCGCATAATTGGCGCGGTTGCGGTCAAGGCCGCTCAGATAGGCGTTCCCCATGGTCGTCTCCTCCCCCTCGGCGTTCCGCCGCCGATTCCCGCGCGACTTTAGCGCAAAGCGCGCGAAGGTCACCCTAGCCGGAAGGCAAAGAACGGCGGACTCAGGCCCCGGCGAGTTTCGCCGCGCGCAGGGTGTTGGCCATCAGCATGGCGATGGTCATCGGACCGACGCCGCCGGGCACCGGCGTGACCGCGCTCGCAACCTCCAGCGCTTCATTGAGCGCGACGTCGCCGACGAGCCGGGTCTTGCCGGGTTCCGCGCCGGGAATGCGGTTGATGCCGACGTCGATGACCATCGCCCCGGGCTTGATCCAGTCGCCGCGGATCATTTCCGGACGCCCGACGGCGGCGACCAGGATGTCGGCGCGGCGCGCCACGGCCGGCAGGTCTTTCGTGCGGGAATGGGCGACGGTGACCGTGGCGTTCTGCGCCAGAAGCAATTGCGCCATCGGCTTGCCGACGATGTTGGAGCGCCCGACGATCACGGCTTCCGCGCCCGAAATGTCGCGGCCGAGCGCCTTCGCCGCCTCCTCGATCAGCAGCATGGCGCCCGCCGGCGTGCAGGGCACCAGCGCCCGCTCAGTCAGCCCGGTCGCCAGCAGGCCGACATTGACCGGGTGGAACCCGTCCACATCCTTTTCAGGCGCGATGGTTTCGAGCACTTTGGTCGAGTCGATACCCTTCGGGAGCGGCAGCTGCACCAGAATGCCGTGGATGGCGGGATCGGCGTTGAGCGCGCGCACCAGCCCGATCAGCTCCGATTCGCTGGTCGTCGCCGGGAGGTCGTGCTGCACGGAATGGAAGCCGCAGGAATGCGCCGCCTTGCCCTTCGATTTCACATAGACCTGGCTCGCGGGATCCTCGCCGACCAGCACCACGGCGAGGCCGGGCTTGATCTTCAGGCCCTCGGCCTCGCGCGCGACCCGCTCCAGTACGACGGCGGACGCCGCCTTGCCGTCGATGAGCAGCGCCTTGCCGGACGAAGGTTTGATGATGCTCTGCGACATGAGGGGGCTCCCGGTGCGATGGGTCCGAAGGCGGATCGCGCTGCTTTTGGCAGAGCTTGGCGCGATTGTTAACCCCCGATCGACGGGCGCGGCGTTCGGGATTTCCGTTTTTTTGCCCCGAAGGCCCCACCATGAATCCCAAACCGCCGTCGCGCCCGTCGCGAAAATCGCGCTCGCGGCGTCGCACCTCGTTGAACTCGCCCTGCTGCTTTCCGCCCCTAACGCGGCCCTCGGGCTTGCAGGACACCGGACATCTGGATCGGTTTGGCCGCATTCATGACCCGCCGACCTGTGGAAATCACCCGAAAACCCGCAGGAACATTCGTTTATCCTTGTTTTCGCTGCGCTCGTCCTCTATATTCCCACGATCGACTTTTTAGGCTGACGCCTTCGCCGCGTGTTTGGAACGCCGCTGACGACTTCCTCTAAAATAACATCGATAGAATGGCTCATTCGCGAGGATGAGCCGCGTTCAAGCCTGCTTTCAAGGAGCGTTAACGCATGGCTACCGGCACAGTAAAATGGTTCAACGGCCAAAAGGGCTTCGGCTTCATCCAGCCCGACGACGGAAGCAATGATGTGTTCGTTCACATCAGCGCCGTCGAACAGGCCGGCCTCTCGGGTCTCAGGGAAGGCCAGAAGATCAGCTACGAATTGGCCGCCGACCGCCGCACCGGCAAGTCTTCGGCCACACGCCTGCAAACGGTGGAATGAACCTTTATTCTCGCAGGCGCGTCGTCGTTCCACGAATTGACGGGCGCGACGCGGCGCGAGATCGAGAAGCCTCGGGCGGCGCCCGGGGCTTTTTCATTTCCGCTCGAAGATAGGCGCGTGCCTTCGTTGGGCTCCGCTAGACGGACGCTCGAACGAACGATCGAAAGGATATCTCGTGCGCGACAAATCGCAGAAGACGACCGCTGAAAATGTGAGGCCGAACGTCTCGTCGGCAGCGCACAAATTCGCGGTCGGCGCTCTCGTGACCATGGTTGGCGGTTCCGAGCGGACCATGTTCAAGGTCACACGCCATCTCCCCGACGGAGGATCTGGACTTCAGTACCGGATCAAGAACGAAGGCGAGAATTACGAGCGCGTCGCGATCGAGCCGCTGCTGGCGCCTGTGCTCAGGTAAACCAGCCCCCGGCCTGACCGACGAAGCGTGTTTCGTTTTGGTCGGGCCGCCAGCTTCTGGCGGCCCGGTTTCCTGCCCTCAGCGGCGTTTGGCCTGAGGCCGGGCGTCGCGGGAGCGGCCGTCGCCGAGCGGAGCCGGCGCGCGGCGCCGTTCGCCCTCATGGCGCGACGCCGGCTTCTTGGCGGGCCGGCCGCCATTGGGACGCGCCGGCCGGGCGCCGGCTTTGTTCGGCGCGGGCGCAGCCGCCTCGCGCGTTCCGGTTTCGCGCGTTCCCGGAGCAAGACGCAGATCGGTCGTCGATATGGCCTGTCTGGTCAGTTTCTCGATGGCGCGCAGCAGATCGCGTTCCTCGTGGTCGCACAAGGAAATGGCCTCGCCTTCCGAACCGGCGCGCGCCGTGCGGCCAATGCGATGCACATAGGCTTCCGGAACCTCCGGCAATTCGAAATTCACCACATGGCTGACGCCGTCGATATCGATGCCGCGCGCGGCGATATCGGTCGCGACCAGCACGGCGACGCGGCCTGAGCGGAACCCGTCCAGGGCGCGCAGGCGCTGGCCCTGGCTTTTGTTGCCGTGGATTGCCTCGGCCGTCAGGCCGGCCTCGATCAGAGCCGACGCCACCCGGTCGGCGCCGCGCTTGGTCCGGGTGAAGACGATGGAGCGGCGAAAATCGGGATTCTGCAGCAGGTCGACCAGCACTGAGGTCTTGCGCCGCGCCTCGACCAGAATCACCCGCTGCGCCACGCGGTCCGCGGTCTTGGCCACCGGCGTCACGGAGACCTTGACCGGCTGATGCAGCATTTCCCCGGCCAGAGTGGCGATTTCCGGCGGCATGGTCGCGGAGAAGAACAAGGTTTGGCGCCGCTTCGGCAATTTGGCGAAAATCTTGCGGATCGGAACCAAAAAGCCAAGATCGAGCATGTGATCGGCCTCGTCCAGCACGACCGCGGAGGTTCCATCGAGCCGCAGATTGCCCTGCGCCATATGATCGAGCAGACGACCGGGCGTGGCCACCAGAACATCCAGCCCGCGCGAAAGCGCCTGGAGCTGCGGGCCGAAGCCGACGCCGCCGAATATCGTGGCGACGCGCAGGCCGGCGAAGCGCCCATAGGCCCGGAAACTGTCGCCGATCTGGGCCGCGAGTTCGCGGGTGGGGGCGAGCACCAGAATACGGGCCTGTTTCGGGCGGGGAGATTCAGGGAATTTCAGAAGTCTCGAGATCAGCGGCGTGGCGAAGGCGCAGGTCTTGCCGGTGCCGGTTTGCGCAATGCCCAGAAGGTCGTGGCCTTCGAGAAGCGGGGGAATCGCCTGCGCCTGGATCGGAGTCGGCGTCTCATAGCCTTCGCTGGTCAGAGCGCGCAAAACAGCCTCGGTCAAACCGAGATCGGAAAAAGTAGTCACTGGATAGCTTTCATAGGGCCGCGCGCGCTCCATTGATGGCGGACGCAGCGCTTGTCGAAGAAGGCCCCGCACAGAATGGACCGACTGTCAGGAAACGGTCTGGAGGCCGGGCGACGCGTCAATTCAGGAAATCCGCGTCCCATGCGCCGGCGCGCCGTCAGGTTTATCGATGTCGTGGAGATAATGAATAGGACGCGGGAGCAAAGAAAAACTTACTCTCGGGCCAGCCTCACGGCCATAACTCGATGTGGGCTGGTTAGCAGTCAATGATGTTCGAAACAAGACCAGAATATATTTCCGTCTCTGGCCAGGCGCTGCGTCTTGTCGTATAGAACGACGAAGGGTCGTTCGACGGCCGAACGCGGAGCCGCCCTGCGCATCTCCGGAATAATCGCGTTTTCCTGGCGACCGCGGGCGTCCCGGCGCTTGACAGCGCGCTTTGCGGCGCCTCTCTCGAATTCAAAGATCGGATTACTTGTGCAGGTATTGGTTCGCGACAACAATGTCGAGCAGGCGCTTCGCGTTCTGAAAAAGAAAATGCAGCGCGAAGGCCTCTTCCGTGAAATGAAGCAGCGCAGCGCTTACGAGAAGCCCTCGGAGAAACGCGCGCGCGAAGCGGCCGAAGCCGTTCGGCGGGCGCGCAAGCAGGCGCGGAAAAAGGCCCAGAACGAAGGCCTGCTGCCCAAGCCCAAACGCAAGCCCCCCCGCGCCCGGCAACAACCTGCGGCAGCCGCGCCCTCCACGACGAACCCTGCGGCTTGATCGAAAAACATCCTGCCGTCCGCGATTCGGAGATCTGAAACCATGGCGCGCAAACCTGGCTCGAAGAGCGAATTCGTCATGTTCGACGTGGTCTACGAAGACGGCGCCATGCGTTCAAACCGGCGCGTTCCGAAGGAAATTCTCGGCGGCGTCGAGGGCGACGAACCGGCCCACGCTTTTCTCGAATCGCAAGATCAGGAAATCGCCAAGGTTTCGGGTCGCCCAATGGCTCCGATCAAGATTGTGCGGCGGTCGTGAGCCGTGACGAAACCAATGACGCCTGTGTCCAGTTTGCGGAATTGACAGCCGGATTGCCGCGGGCGTGAGCGAAACGAGCGGCTGCTTCGCCCGCCTGCCCGCCTTCACGCGCGCCCGTCCGAAAAACGTCTATGAACGCAAGGCGTCGGGGCGACGAGTATCGGTCATCCGTGTTTGGACTTGCGCGCTTTTGTCGGCCCGCCGCCCCAGGTCATGTTTGCCCAGAGTAATGTTTGCCCCAAGTCGCTTTTCATGCGGACATACCCTCCCCGATCGCGTCGGCCTTGCGCAATTGGGGAAAAAAGGCAGCCCAGGCGCCCGCCACGACCAGCGCGGCGCAGCCGCCGAAGAGCGCCGCGCCGACCGGCCCCAGTAGCGCGGCCGCGACGCCGGATTCGAATTCGCCGAGCTGGTTGGAAGCCCCGATGAACAGAAAATTGACCGCCGAAACGCGGCCGCGCATTTCATTGGGCGTGGCGAGCTGGACGAGGGTCTGGCGCACGACCATGCTCACGACGTCGAAGGCGCCCAGCGCCGCCAGAGCCGCGAGCGAAAGCGCGAAGGACTTCGACAAGGCGAAGACAATGGTCGCCGCCGCATAGCCCACGACCGCGAAGAACATTTTTGGCCCTGCGCCGCGCCGCAGCGGGAAGGCCGAGAGCAGCAGGCTGACCCCGATCGCGCCCAGGGCGGGGGCCGCGCGCAACGCGCCGAGCCCGGCCGGCCCGACCAGCAGGATGTCGCGGGCGTAGATTGGCAGCAGCGCGGTCGCGCCGCCAAACAGAACGGCGAAGAGATCGAGCGAGATCGCGCCGAGCACGACCTTGTTCGACCAGATATAGCGCAGGCCCGCGAGCGCGTTCTTGCCCCCGCGATCGACGCCTCGACCCGCCACGGCGCCTTTCGGCCGTCGGATCGCCCAGACGGCCGGCGCCGCGCAAGCAGCCACAATGGCGCAGAGCAGGAAGATTTTCTTGTCGAGGACGGCGAAGAGCAGGCCGCCGAGCGCGGGGCCGGCGATGGTCGCCGCCTGGAAGACGGTCGTGGACATGGCCACCGCCCGCGAAAAGCGCGCCTCGTCCACGATCTCCGGCAGCAACGAGGAATTCGCCGGCCCTGCGAAGGCCCGCGCCGAGCCCAGCGCGAAGAGCGCCGGATAAAGCGCCCAGACCGGCGCCGCCGTCGCCGTGAGGAAAAAGATCGCCGCAGAAGCAGCCCCCTGCCCGAGCGCGGCGAAAGCCGAAATCTTGCGCCGGTCGAAATGATCGGCAGCAGCGCCGCTCCAGCGCAAAAGAACGACCAGGGGCAGGAATTGCGCGAGACCGACGAAGCCGAGGCTCAGCGCGCTGCCGGTGGACGCATAGACATGCCAGCCCATGGCGACGTCGAGCATCTGCGCCGCGAAGGCGCCGAAGCCGCGCGCCGCCAGAAAAAGCGCGACATTGCGACGAGTCGCGCCGGGATGCGACCGAAGGGGGCGATCATGCATGGGGCCGTCATAGCGCGGTTTCGGCGCGGGAGTCCTTTCAGGCGCGCCAGATGAGCCTTGCGGCGCTGCGGGCCTTTTCGCCCGGCGCCAGAGCCCGCATGGACGGCTTGGCGAAGATGTCGCCCGAAAAGCCCTCCGGATCGCCATGGCCCGTCCACGCTTCAAGACAGAGAAACGGCGCTCCCGGCCGCGACCACAATGCTATATGCGGGAAATTCTCCAACTCCATACGCAGGGTCGGGCCGCCCTCGGCGGAAAATTCCAGCCCTGCGCTGCGCGCGTCGAGAAAGCACAACGCCTCCTCGAACAGATCGGGCGTGAGGATCAAGGCGCGGTCCTCCAACGGAATGGCGCGGCGCCTTTGCGAAAATAGGCCACCCGGCGCGATGACCGGAACCTCGGAGCGCTCGGCCGCGTCGAAACGCAGGACATGCCCGCCTGTCGCGCCGGGCAGCGGCCAGACGAAGCCCGGATGCAGGCCGCAGGCGAAAGGCATGATTTTCCGGCTTCCGTTAACAACATGAAGAACAATTTCCAACGCATTGTTTTCTATTTTATATTCACAAAACAACTCGAACTCAAAAGGGTAAAGCGCGCGTGTGCGTTCGTTCGCCCTCAGGCGCAGCAGGACGCGGTTTTCGGACTGTTCGACTGGCGCGAAATCCTCGCCGCGCGCGAAACCATGGAGGCCGAGCGGGTAGCGTTGGCCCTCGACGACAACGCCATCGCGGGTCCAGCCCACCACAGGAAACAGAATGGGCGCGGACTCGGCCCAATATTTGTCGTCACCCGGCCAGATCAACTCGCGCCCGTCGACCCGCCAGCTTTTCAATTCGGCTCCGCGCAAGGCGATCCGCGCCGAGGCGCCGCCGGACGCAATTTCCACCGATCCTTTGCTCATGCCCTTCTGCCCGCGCCTTCCCTGGTTTAGCCTGCCGCCATCTGTTGCGTCATTGCTATGCTGCGCTCGCAATGACGAAATGGCGTTTTAACACCAGCCGGATCCCCGCATGACCGAAGCCGCGATTCGCATGATCCGCGTCAACAAATGGTACGGCCAGTTCCATGTGCTGCGCGATATCGATCTCGAGGTGGCGCCCGGCGAAAGAATCGTGCTCTGCGGTCCCTCGGGTTCGGGCAAGTCGACCCTCATCCGCTGCATCAATCGGCTGGAAAGCCATCAATCGGGCCGGATCGTCGTCGATGGGGCCGAACTCACGGACGATCTGCGCAGCGTCGAAATGATACGGCGCGAGGTCGGAATGGTCTTTCAGCATTTCAACCTCTTCCCGCACCTCACCGTGCTGGAGAATTGCATGCTGGCGCCGGTCAATGTCCGCAAGGCGGCCAGGGCCGAGGCCAGAGAACTCGCGCTTCATTATCTGGAAAAGGTCCGAATCTCTGAACAGGCCGACAAATATCCCGCTGCGCTCTCCGGCGGCCAGCAGCAGCGCGTGGCCATTGCTCGCGCGCTCTGCATGAAGCCGAAGATCATGCTGTTCGACGAACCGACCTCTGCGCTCGACCCCGAAATGGTCAAGGAAGTGCTCGACACCATGGAAAGCCTGGCGCGCGAAGGCATGACCATGATGGTCGTGACTCATGAAATGGGTTTCGCCCGGCAGGCCGCCGACCGCGTGATCTTCATGGATCAGGGCCAGATCGTCGAAATCGCGCCGCCCGAAGCCTTTTTCGCGACGCCGCGCCACGAGCGGACCAAAAGCTTCCTGCGACAGATCCTGCGCTGATTCCGCCTTCGCCATGCGAGCGGCGCCGCGCGCCGGACAGGACAGCCCGATGCCCGGGCGGCACAAAAATTTGATGCCGGATTTCCGTTAAGACCAATTCGTTACAGTTACGGACATACTTGATTGTTTTTCTGCTCACTTCGCCATCGTCGGCGCGGACAGGGATCAGGAAGCCGTCGCGAAACGGAACAATTCTATAAATCCATTTAACAAGGCCGTTACCACCCTTTGCTAGCTCTTCGATAACTCGTCAAACAGAAAGCGTCATATTTACCTGACGCCCACTGTTACACATGAAGTTTGCAAGCTAACGAATCACGCAATCATATTCATGAAGTCATTATTTCCGTTGCAGGGAATACGATTCATGAGGAATCCAAACACTATACAGCTATACCAATACTGGCTTTCGCTCCGCTCGGCAGCGACGACTCCCACAGCCGGAGATTGCCGTTCACGAAAAACGAGGGAAATCCTGCCGAATTTGTTCATACTCGACGGCGCAACTCCCGCATCAGCCTCGTTCTGCTTCTCCGGATTCCAATTGAACAGGCTTTATGACAGGGACTTGGAAGGCTCCCGTTTCATCGACCTATTCCGCGCCTTGGATCGAGACTCGATCCTGTCTGCGATCAAGGTCGTCTCGACGTTGAAATTGCCTATGCTGATCGGATCCGTCGCGCCGTGCCAGAACGATCGATATATGCATTTCGAAATCTTGCTCCTCCCGCCGCGAAAGAGTTTCAATCTTTGCGGGTCGATCGTTCAGGTCGCCGAAACGCGATGGATCAAGGCGCCGCTCGATGAAATGCAGGTGGTCTCGACACGCATCCTGCACGCCGAACTGGAGGCGCCGCGGCGCGAAGCCGCGAAAACACCGCCGACGCCCGCGATGCGGCCGACTTTCATTTTATATGACGGGCTGAAGCGCGGCTGACAGGGCAACCGCCGGTCGACGCCGACCCGATGCGCGGCCCATGGCGCAAACGCTTCCCCTGCCGCCCGAACCCGCCGTTCAGCCCAAATCGCGGAGCACGGCCAGGACCTTTTCCGCCGCCTTCGCAATCATGGCGGCGTCACGGCCGCGCAGCACGATCTGGTTATGGAATTTCCCGTCGCGGATCGAAGGATAGGAGCCGATCGACAGGTCGGGAAAAGCCTTGGCGACCGCCGCCAGGCCGGCCGCATAAGCGCCTTCCGCAAAACCGGGCGCATCAATGGCTTCGGAAATGATCTTCACGCCTTGCGCGAGCTTTGGCGCGACATCGTCGAGCATGGCCTGCATCACCGCCGGCACCCCGGCCATGACGATCACATTGCCGATCCAGAAGCCGGGCGCCTTGGAGATGGAATTGGCCACGAGCGCCGCGCCATGCGGAATGCGCGCCATGCGCCGGCGCGCCTCGTTGAGATCCTCCGGCTTGATCCGCTCCAGCAGCAGCGCGATGGCGCGCGGGTCCTCGGAGATTCCCACGCCGAAGGCTTTCGCGACGGCGTCGGCCGTGATGTCGTCATGCGTCGGTCCGATGCCGCCGGTGGTGAAGACATAGTCATAGCGCGCCCTTAAGGCGTTCAGGGCGGCGACGATCTCGTCCTCGACATCGGGCACCACCCGGATCTCCCGGGTCTCGATGCCGATCTGCAACAGGTAATGCGCGATGTAATGGCTGTTCGTGTCGCGGGTCCGCCCCGAGAGGATCTCGTCGCCGATCACGAGAAGCGCAGCGGTAACGCGCCTGTCAGCCATCGGCCCCACCCTTCCGTTCATCGCCCGCACGCTCATACATGACATAAACCCGCGTGCGCGCGACCGGAACATAGCCGCGGCTTTCGAGCAGGCCTAGCAGGTCGACTTCCCATTTCGCGGGCGAATAAGCCAGGATCAAGGCGCGCGGCCACAGGGATTCGGGCTCGTTGGTCAGGAAAGGCTCCAGCGCGAGGTCTTCCGCGCCCTCGATGTCGAGCTTCATCACGTCAATCCGCTTCAGGCCCTCCTCGCGGGCCAGCGTCGCCAGCGATTTCGCCGGCGCGCGGAACGACACGCCGCCATGCTCGGCGTTGACGATCCGCATGGATGTCTCGGCCAGGTCATAGGCGTGGTAGAAGAGAGTCACCGGCCCGTCGATGTCGGCGACGGCGCAATCGAGCGCCTTGACGGTCGCCGGCGGGTTCTGGCGCAGATTGTAGACAAGCCGTTCGAACAGCAAAGGCTGCGGCTCGATCGCCAGCACGCGCGCGCGCGGACCGGCGCGCAAGGCCACGAAAAGGCTGCCCGCCCCGCAACCGCCGCCGATGTCGATAAAGGTCATGTCCGGCGCGATCCGCTCGGCGAGGAAACGCCGCTCCTCGCGATCGGAGAGCTGCGGCGTGAACAGCAGTCGCTTTTCGCTGGCGTTGTTGAACGGATAAAGCCGCATCCGCGCCTTCACCGTCTCCACCGTCACGTCCACGGGGCGGGCGCGCAGGCGGCGCATCCCGATGCGACGCACGAACAAGGCCGCGCGTTCGCCAAGCCAATGCGAGCCGGCGTGCTGGGTAAAGCGGAGCAACTGGCGCAGGGCGCCCTGCGGACTGTGCCGCCCGAAAGGCGACAGATCGTTGGCGGGAATCGCGCGCATGGAGGGTCTTCTTACCAGCCCGCGCCCGTCTGGCCAAGGTTTTGCGTCGCGCGGCGCTCCGAGTATTCGGGTTGCGCGCTTCGTCGAAAACCCGTCATCGCGAGAGCAGCGAAGCGATCCATCCGGCGCGATGGCGGCCGGTTTCTTCCTCGCCTTGCTCCGCGCAAGGGCCGGAAACGAAGTCTCAGGCGCAGGAGGCGTCTCGGCGGCATTCCGCACAATGGGACGATTCAATCACCGGAATCCGCGCGCCGCCGGAAGGGCTGCGCTTCGCCGTCTCGCATGAGGGGTCGTCGTCAAAGCTGCAAATATGGCCGCGCCCAAGCGCCTTGGCGCGGTGGAGCGCAATATCGGCGTAGCATACGATCTTTTCAATGCGGTCCCGCGCGCTCGGAACTATCGTCGCCGCGCCGATCGCCGCGATCGCGGACGCCTCCGTCGCCTCCCCGCGCCTGATCGCATGGCGTTCGATCAGCGTGAGAAGCTTTTCCGCAAGCGTCCTCGCCCCCCCTTGGTCGGCGCCGGGCGCCGCCACCGCGAAGATTTTGCCGTTGTAATGGACCATGAACTTTCCGGCGCTGTCGGCTTCGCGGGAAATGTCGTCGCCGACGGCCGCGAGGAGAGCGCGATCGGCCGGGCTGAATCCGGCGGCGGCGGAAGATCGGTCATGCCCGACATCGACCAGCAACAGGGAGATCGGCTCGCTTGCCGCGACGGCCTTTCGCCAGGACCGCACCAGCCCCTCGTCGAACTTCCGGCGCTTCCAAAGCGATGAAAAACGGGTCGGAACCTGCTTCTTCTCGCGCGGGTTTTCGCCGAACGGCGCCTCGATAAAGCGTCTCAGACGCGCCACGTCCAGGATCGTCATCCTGTCGCGATCAATCTCGACCCCATGTTCGCGGAGTTGGACCAGCGAACGGGAGAAGCTTTCCGATGTCGCGCCGACCCGCATGGCGATGAGCGTCTTGCTGTAGGGCAAGGTAACGGTCGCTCCTTCAGTCGCCGATCTGCTCTGCTCGAGGAGGAAAGCGGCGACCCGCTGCGAGACGGAATGGGTCTTGAGTTGTTCGACCTGTTCCGCCAGATTTTTGTGGGCGTCGGAGCAAAGCGCGAACAAATCCAACGCAATGCTTGGCTTCTGCGCCATCGCCTCGCGAATGGCCGTTCCATCGAAGCGAGCGGCGCGCGCGAAGGAAACAGCTTCCGCCGTCGCCAGATGGGGACCGGACGAGAAGATCGACGGCTCGAAATAAGCTTGGCCGGGCGTCAGGACCGACAGCACCGCGCGTTCATGGCTTCCTGTGCCCCGGACGAGTTTCACGCATCCGTCGACGACGACAAAAAGGGCGTCGGCCGCGTCGCCTTGGGCGAACAGGATCTCGCCGCCCTGGTAGTCGCGAACTGAAGCGGCAGTCGACAGCGAAAGCAGAAGATCCGCTCCCATCGCCCGGAACAAGGGAGATCGCAACAGGGCCGACTGGTCTCGCGCATCCATCCAGAAATTCTCGCTTTCCGTTTTTCTGTCCCAATATCATGAGTTAACCGACGCGTGACTTGATCGTAGTCAAATAATCCGCTCCGTTTCCGGGCGCGCGCCCTATGGAGGCCAAAGGCTCAGGGCGGATTTGCGCCCCGGCGACGTCGCAACTCCGCGCGATCGCATCCGATCTCTTGCGGCGCGCGGAATTACGGCGGCATAGAGGAATTACGGCGCCGCGATACGAATTCCCCAGTTCGCTTGCCTGAAAACCCGCGCCGGGAATTCCGCGGATCATCACGCTTTCGCGGTTCCGCAATGGCGCGCGCCGCCCGCATCGGCGCGATACGGTGTTTTTCAGCGCGCGGGCGCGGCTGGCCGGCCGATGGGTCCGGTGGCGTTCATCGAAGGAACCGTAGCCAACGGCGATCACAGCATCGATTTTCCCGCCGCCGCGACATTTCCGTTCCCGGACATTTTCGGGCTCCCGACTTGCGCCGCGCCGGGTTTGGGCTAAATCTGACGCAAAGATCGAAAGCGCCGCGCCGCATGACGGCTCCGCGCCATTCAGGGACAGAACGATTCAATGACCTTCATCGAAGCCGACGCGCCGCCGAGCCGAAAGACCGGCCATATACGGATTCACGGACCGGAGGGTTTCGAGGGCATGCGCAAGGCGGGCCGGATCGCGGCCGAGGCGCTCGACCTGATGGTCGAGGCCGCGCAGCCCGGCGTCACCACCGACGCGCTCGACAAGCTCGCCTATGAATTCGGCATGGACCACAGCGCTTACTCGGCGCCGCTCGATTATCGCGGCTATCGCAAGTCGATCTGCACCTCGATCAACCATGTCGTCTGCCACGGCATCCCGGATTCCAAGCCTTTGCGCGACGGCGACATCGTCAATATCGACGTCACCTATCTCGTCGACGGCTGGCACGGCGATTCCAGCCGCATGTATTTCATCGGCGACGCGCCCCGCCGGGCGCAGCGCCTGTGCGAGGTCACCTACGAGGCGCTGCTGCGCGGCATCGCCGTGGTCAAGCCTGGCGCGACCACCGGCGACATCGGCCACGCCATCCAGACCTATGCGGAATCGGAGCGCTGTTCGGTGGTGCGTGAATTCTGCGGCCATGGCCTGGGCCGCCTGTTCCACGACGAGCCGAATATCCTGCATTACGGAAACAAGGGCCAGGGCGTGACCCTGCGCGAAGGCATGTTCTTCACCATCGAGCCGATGATCAATCTCGGCAAGCCGCAGGTGAAGATCCTGGCCGACGGCTGGACCGCCGTGACCCGCGACCGCTCGCTTTCGGCGCAGTTCGAACATGCCGTCGGCGTCACCAGGGACGGTTGCGAGATCTTCACCCTTTCGCCGCGCGGCTTTCATTGCCCGCCTTACGCCAAGGCCTCCGCCTGACCCGGAGGCGCGGGTGGACCAGCCGCCGAAAAAGGACGCCTCGCCGGGCTCGCTCAACGCGGGCCATCGCGAGCGGCTTCGCGAGCGCTTCCTGAAAGGCGGCGCCGAGGGCCTGCCCGATTACGAATTGCTGGAGCTTCTGCTCTTCCGGGCCATCCCGCGCCGCGACGTCAAGCCCATCGCCAAGATGCTGCTGCAGCGCTTCGGCTCCTTCGCCGAGGTTGTCGCGGCGGCGCCGGCGCGGCTGAAGGAAGTGGATTACGTCGGCGACGCCGTGGTGACCGAGTTCAAGATCGTCGAAGCGGCCGCGCTGCGCCTTGCCCGCCAATCGATGAAGAAGAAGCTGGAACTCGGCTCCTTCGCCCAGGTCCTGGATTATTGCCGAGGCGCCATGGCGTTCCGCGAAACCGAGGAATTCCGCATCCTGTTCCTCGACAAGAAGAACGGACTGATCGCCGACGAGGTGCAGGGCCGCGGCACTGTGGACCACACGCCCGTCTATCCGCGCGAAGTCATCCGCCGCGCGCTGGAGCTCAACGCCAGCGCGATCATCCTCGTCCACAACCACCCGTCCGGCGATCCGACGCCTTCGACCGCCGACGTGACTATGACGGAAACCATTGCGTCGCTCGCCAAACCGCTCGGCGTCAGACTGCACGATCACCTCATCGTCGGGCGCAACGGCCATGTCTCGATGCGCGCCCAGAAACTTATCTGAGGACAGCTCCATGACCAAGGTGAACATCGGCGCCCTGTCGCTCAATGTCGCAACCGCAGGTCCGCCCGGCGCTCCCGCCGTGATCCTCGCCCATCCGCTCGGCGCCGATCTCACCGTGTGGGACGAGGTCGCGCCGGTTTTGGCGGAAAGGTTCTTCGTCCTGCGCTTCGACGCCCGCGGCCATGGCGGCTCGGATGTCCCGCCCGGCCCCTATGTCCTGGCTGATCTCGGCGGCGACGTGGTCGCGCTGATGGATGCGTTCGGCCTCGCGCGCGCCCATTTCGTCGGCCTGTCGATGAGCGGCGGGATCGGGCAGTGGCTGATGATCCATGCGCCCGACCGCCTGGACAAGGTCGTCCTCGCCAATACCGCGCCTTATTTCCCCGGTCCCGATGGCTGGAACGCCCGAATCCGCGCGGCGCGCGGAGAGGGCATGGCGGGGCTCGCGGAAGCGGTCGCCCAGCGTTGGCTGACGCCGGCCTTCCGCGCCCGCAATCCCGAAAAATTCGCACAGATCGAAAATCTGATTCGCGCCGCGCCGCCGCAGGGCTATGCCGCCTGCTGCTCGGCCTTGCGGGACGCCGACCTGCGCGACGCGATCCGCGCCGCCCCGCCGCGCCCTGTTCTGGTCGTTGTCGGCGAATCGGACGCCTCGACGCCCCCGGCCTTGGGCGAGGCGCTGGCGCGCGGCCTGCCGGACGCGCAACTACTCCACCTGCAAGCGGCGCATCTGTCCTGCGTCGAGGCGAAGGACGCTTTCCTCGCAGCGCTCGGGGATTTTCTGTCCTAGTTTGCGAGCTCGCGCAGAAAGGCGCGGGCCTCGGCCGTCGCGGCGACCAGCCGGTCGGCGTCGTCCTGACGCAATACGCCCGCGCGCGCGGCATGCTCATAATGATCGGCGGCGATGGCGACCGCCGCCGCCCCGATGGCGCGGGCCGACCCCTTGAGCTTGTGGGCGAGCTCGGCGCCGGTCAGATCGGAACGGGCGCTCCGCAGCTTGTCGGCGATCTGGGCGGCCTGGCGGTCGAACAAGGCCAGCAGCTCCTGCTCCAATTCACGGTCGCCCATGGTCTGGCGGGCGAGATGGACCAGGTCGATCGGCGCATCGGCGTCCCGCGCCGAGGAAAGTTCCTGAGGGCCACTGAACAGACGCGCGGCAAAACCCATATCCGCCTCCAAATGCTGCAACAAGATCGCCGGCCGAAAGCGATCGACCGCCCGGACGCGGCGACACTGAAGTTGCAGCTCCGACGATCCACAACCTTTCACTGCGGGCAGTCTGGCGGGGTGGTTTTCACCAATCCCTTATTTTTCAAGCTTTTCCATGTTTTTTTGGTAATATGCCTAAGCGTCCGTTAACGACGTTCGCAAAAGCCGATCGCGCGCCCGTTTCCATCACTGCGACGCAAGCGTAGAGTGCGGCTTGGTTAACTGCCGGAAATACGGCTGTTTACCGGCGCGGATTCTTGTGACCCGCTCAGACTTGTTAGTTGTAAAGGCGATTTCGATATGTCCACACCGAGCAAGGCTCAGGATCCCGCGGCCGCCGCTTTGTCCGCCATCGAGGACGCCCTCAGGCTCAATCTCGAGGCCGAGGATACGGCAACCGCGCCGAAGCTGGAATCGCCCGAGCCGCCAGCAAAGCTCGACTTCCATCTCCCCGCCCCGCGTGCGGACGCCCGGATGGACGCCCCCGAGACGACGCCGCGCATGCCCGAAATCGCCCCCGACGAACTGGCGCAGCCCGCGAAACAACCAGAGCCGCCGCGGCCGGCTGCGAGCCCGCGCGCGGCCAACGATGATCGCCGTTCGGTCGGACAAATCCTCCAGACCCTGCAGACCCGGCCCGATTCCAGCGCCTTCACCGTGGCGATCATCGCCTCCGCCGCGTGGATCGGCCTGTGGGTCGGCAATTTCGTCTTCACGCATGGGGTGGCCTTCTCAGGCTCGCTGTTCAGCCCGCCGGCGGCGATTTCAACCTTCGCCCTCATCGGGCCGGTCATTTTCTTCCTCTCCATGGGCGCCGTCCTGCGCCGCTCGCAGGAAATGCGCCAAACCGCGCGCTCGATGGCCGAGGTCGCCATCCGCCTCGCGGAGCCCGAAACCATCGCCACCGAACAGATCGTCACCCTGAGCCAAGCCATCCGCCGCGAAGTCGCCTCGATGGGCGACGGCATCGAGCGGGCGCTCGCCCGCGCCAGCGAACTCGAAACCCTGGTTCGCGCTGAAGTCACCGCGCTCGAGCGAACCTATGGCGAGAACGAGCGCCGCATGCGCGTGCTCCTGAACGAACTGGCGAGCGAGCGCGAATCCATCGTCACCAACGCCGATCAGATTTCCACGGCCCTGGCCGACGCTCATACCGCCGTGTCCAGAGAACTCGAACTGGCCACGAAGCAACTGACCGAAATGCTGGAGCGGACGGGCGACCGGATCGCCCAGTCGCTCGAAGGCAAGGGCGGCGACATCGAGTCCGCCTTTTCGCAGTCCGGTGAAACCTTGCTCCGCGAACTGGAGGAACGCGCCCGCAACCTGCTCGAACGGTTCAACCGGTCGAGCCTTGAGACCGCGCGGATCATCGACGAGCGGGCGTCCAAGATCGACGGCGACCTGCGCGGCTTTGCCGGGACCTTCCTCGATCAGGCCCAGGCGCGTACTGACAATCTGTCGAAGACCCTTGATGAAACGGGCGCGCGGCTCCGCCACTCGATCGACGAGCGCGCCAACGACATGTCGGCCAGCCTGGCGCGGCAAACCGCGAGCCTGCAGGAATTGGTCGAGGTCAAGGGGCCGGCCTTCCAGCAGTCGCTCGCCGCGACCGGCGACGAAATGACCGCGAAACTCGGCCAGCAATCGGAGGAAGCGCGCAACCTGCTCGCCTCGCTCGGCGACGCCTTCTCGGAGGCGCTCGCCGGCCACCGCGAGCGCGCGGTGCAGGAATTCGCAGCCGCCGCCGCCGCGGCCGTCGAGGAGATGACCGCCAGGGCCGACGCCTTCCGCCTCCACGTCGGCGAAACGACCCAGCGCACGATCGAGGATTTCGGCGCCAATGTCGAAGCCATTGGCGAGACCTATGCGACGGTCAGCGCCCGGACGGCGGAGGAAATCGCAGCCCACACATCCGCGATGCGCGAGAATTTCGGCCAGGCCGCCAACGAGACCCTGACCGCCTTCGCCGGCCACGCCGAGGCCTTCAACGCCCAGTTCGCGCAGGTTGCCGGCGAGGCCATCGAATCGATCTCCGACCATACGGTCAATCTGCGCGAGGTCGTCGATCAGGCGACCCAATCCAGCCTCGCCGCCATTGGCGAAAAGACGGACAGCCTTCAGCAGCAACTCGGCGCGCTCACGGAAGCGACGATCGAACGCTTCGAGACGCAGACGGGCCTGATCGAGACCGCGCTCAGCCAGAATGTCCAGAGCCTCGAAAAGACGGTCGGCCAAACCTTCCAAGAAACCATCGCCGCGCTCGACGGCCATGCGGAAGCCTTCCAGGAACAATTCGCCCAGACCGCGCAGAACACGATCGAAGCCGTGGTCACCCAGGGCGAGAGGCTCGAACATCTGGTCGCCGCCGCCACCCAGGACCAACTCGCCTCGATCGTCGGCCATACCGAGACATTCCAGCGGCTGTTCGGCGAGACCGCAGTGCAGACGGTCGATTCGATCGTCGCCCAGACCGATCGCCTCGAGCAGAGCGTCTCGGGCCTTGCCGAACGGCAGGAGGCGGCGCTCTCCGGCCAGGGCGAGTCCTTCGAGCAACGCCTGGACAAGGCGACGCAGCAGGCCGTCGACGCCCTCGCCGCTCAGGCCGACCGGCTGGAGCGCAGCGTCGCGACGGCGACGGAAAGCCAACTCGCCGCGCTCACCGGTCACACCCATGAGTTCGAGCAACGCTTCGGAGAAACCGCGCTGCAGGCGACCGACGCGATCGTCGCCCACAGCGAGAGGCTGGAGCGTGGCGTGATCGCCGCCACCGAAACGCATATCGCCGCCCTCGCGGGCCATACGGACGCGCTGGAGCACCGCCTCGGCGAAGCGACCCAGTCCGCCCTCGACGCGATCGGCTCTCACGCCGAGCGGCTGGAGCAAAGCGTCGCCGCCGTCGCCGAGGCGCCGTTCGCCGCCCTGATCAGCCAGACCGAGGCGCTCGAGCAGAAGTTCGGAGCGACCGCGCAACAAACCGTCGACGCCCTCGCCGTCCAGTCCGACCGCCTCGAACAGAGCATCGTGGCCGCGACCGCGGCTCCGCTTGCGGCCCTCGCCAGCCAGGCCGAGACCTTCGAGCAGCGGGTCAGCCAGAGCGCGCTGTCCGCGGCCGAGTCCGTCGCCGTCCAGGGCGAGCGCCTCGAAAAAACGCTCGTGGCGACCGCCGAAGGCCAGATCGCGGCGCTCGCGCGCCACGCCGAAACCTTCCAGAACCAGTTCGGCGCCTTCGCCGCCCAGGCGACGGACCAGACCGAATCCCTGCGCGACTCCCTCGCCGGCATCGGACGCGTCGTCGACGAAGCCCTCGGCGAGAATATCGCCGCCGTTCAGGCGCGCCTCCAGGAAGCGGCCGATGCGACGGTCAACGCCTTGCTCGCGCAGACCGCGACCATCGATCGCAATTTCGCCTCGACCGCCGGGCAGACCGTGGAATCGGTGGCGCAGCGCATCGCCGAGACCCAGAAGCGCTTCGCCCAGTTGGCGTCGGAAGCCGTGGCCGCAATCGGCATGCATGGCGATCGCGTGACCGAAACGCTGTCCGAGCGTTTCGACGCCTTCGAACAAGCCCTGTTGCGCGGCGGCGAGGACGCCTCCGGCAGCCTCGGACATCATGCGGCGCGCATGGCGCAGGAAATCGCCTCGAATCTCGAGGCTTTCGAGAACCGCATGGCCTCCGGCGCCACCGAAATCCAGTCCCGCCTCAGCGAACATGGCGAAAGGCTCAAAGCCGATTTCGTCGCGCAGTTCGCTGCGCTGGATCAGCTCCTGCGCGCCGGCGGCGAAGGTTCGGCCGACCATATCCGCACCCAGACCGAGGCGCTGCGCGCCATGCTGGCGGAAACCCTCGCCTCCTTCGACGCGACCATCGCGGACGCCGGCGGCGTGGCCGCGGAACGGATCGGACAGCAGTCGGAAACGCTCGCCTCGGCGATCTCCTCGCGTCTCGCGGCGATCGAAATGGCGATCAACATCCACGGCGCCCAGCTCGAATCGCGTCTCGGCCGCCGCGCCGAGGAAACGGTCAGCGCGCTGGAGCAACAACTCGACCGCTTCGAGCGCAAGGCGACCGACAAGACCGAAAATGTCGCCCAGGCCATGGACTCGCTCATCGGCAAGGTCGACGACAGCCTGTCCACGCGCTCGCGGCAACTCAATGACGCGCTCGCTGGCCGCGCCATCGACATCGCCCGGGTGCTTGGCGAGGGCGGTCGCGAGGTCGGGAAGGCCCTCGACGCCAAGGCGCGCGAACTCGACGAGATCATTCTCGCCCGCTCGACCGCGCTCACGGAGGAGCTTTCCGCCAAGGCCGCGGACATCAACGCCACGCTCGGCGGCCGCGCCGACGAGATCGCAGCCAATCTGGGCGGCCACATCGACCTGTTCGAACGCAACGTCGTCGGGCGCCTGGACCAGGTCGGCGACACGCTCGACGCCAGGAGCCGCGAGATCGACCAGATCCTCCATACACGCGCGACCGAACTCAGCCGCGAATTGTCGGCCAGGGCGGAGGAAATCGACGCCACGCTCGGCGGCCGCGCCAATGAGATCGCCGTCAATCTCGGCGGCCATATCGCCCTGTTCGAGCAGAATGTCGTCGGACGCCTGGACCAGGTCGGCGACACGCTCGACGTCAAAGGCCGCGAGATCGACCAGATCCTCCATACACGCGCGACCGAACTCAGCCGCGAATTGTCGGCCAGGGCGGAGGAAATCGACGCCACGCTCGGCGGCCGCGCCAGGGAGATTTCCGCAAACCTCGGCGGCCATATCGACCAGTTCGAACAGAATGTCGTCGGACGCCTCGGCCTCGTCGGCCAGGAGATGGATCGCCGCATCGCCGTCATCGAACAGACCGTCGACGGCCGCGGCCGCGCGCTCAACGAACAGCTCGGCCAACGCGCCGCAGAACTCAACGATTGGTACGACTCGCGCGGCTCGAAGCTGATCGATCTCCTGAGCGAGCGCGGCGGCGAGGTCATTTCGCAGATCGTCGCCTTCAGCGAGAGCGCGGTCGGCGCCCTCGCCGGGCGGTCGGGCGACCTGATCGAACATCTCGGCCGCCGCCAGGCCGAAATGACCGGGGCGCTGGACGAAGCCTCCCGCCGCATGAAGCAGGACGTCAGCGGCCTGATCGCCGACATGGCCGAAACCCATCGCGCCCTGCTGACGACGATCGACTACGCCGAAGCCGGGCTGAAGGAGATCGACGGCGCGCTGTCGCCGAAGATCGGCGCCCTCGGCGCGACGGTCGACGCCCTGCATGGCGAGGTGGACCGCCTCGACGCGACCGCCCGCCAGACCGAGGAAGGCGTGGGCGGCGTCGCCCAGGCCGTTCACGAGCAGATGCAGGCGCTGCAGAATTCTCTGCGCGAAATGTCGGCGTCGCATCTCATGATCGGCCGGACCTTCGACGCCCGGCTGCAAGAGCTGAATCGCGCGCAGGCCAAGGTGGACGAGGCCCTGCAGGGCCGGCTGCATGACGCCGCCGAAGCCCAGGAGGCGATCAACGCCGCGCTCGAATCACGCATGCACAGCCTGCAGGCCCTCTACGATGAGGCTCAGCGCCGCCAGAACGAATATGAGGCCCGGCTCGAAGGCTTTTCGGCCATCATCGCGCGGACCCTGGCCGAGGCCGAGGCCCGCGCCCGCGAGGTCGGCAGCTTCCTCACCTCGGCGTCGTCGGCTACGGCTGGCATGCTGACCAAGCAGCACGAGGAATTGCGCGACAAGACCACGCGCGAGCGCGAAAAGACGGTCGCGGAGCTGACGGGCGCCTACGAGCAGACGCTTGGCCAGATGAACCAGCTCTTCCAGCAGACGACCGAACGCTATAAGGGCGTTTCGCAAGATCTGCGGACGATGACCGCCGAGATCCAGCGGGAGCTGGAGGCGACCCGTCAGGAGTTGCGGCGCGGTACGGTCGACCTGCCCCGAGAGACGGGCGAACAGGCCGCCGCCATGCGCAAGATCGTCGCCGAGCAGATGCGCGCCCTGAACGAACTGACCGACCTCGTCACCCGGTCGGGCCAGGCTTATGACATCTCCGAACCCGTCGCTGCGACCCCGGTCGAGCCGGCCCCTGCCCCGCGCGCCGAAGCCGCGCCCAAACGCGAGCCCGCCCGCGACGCGGCGCCCCGGTTCGACCTGCGTCCGCCGGCGCCGCG
>JAJXYV010000254.1 GCA_021780435.1 Pseudomonadota bacterium | reverse complement strand
AAGACGCTCTACAACCCGGTCTGGCAGGAAGTGCGCAAGCCGGCGCCCTGGGCCAAAGCCGGCGAAAGCTGGCAGGAGCGCGCGCTCGCCCAGATCGCGGCTGAGGCGGCGGAACTCGCCGCCGATCCGGTCAAGGCCGAGGAAGCGCGCCGCGCCAAACCGGTCTGCATGTGCAAGAGCGTCGCGCTCGGGACGATCGAGGACGCGATCCGCGATTTTGGCCTCACGACCGTCGACGGCGTGAAGGAAAAGACCAGCGCCTCGGGCGGGTGCGGCGCCTGCGCCATTCGCATTGAGGAAATTCTCGAGGCGGGCGTCGATGTCGGACAAGCGACACAGGCCCAGAACATCGCGGCGGAGTGAGATCCATGGCCAAGGTCGTCATTCCTAAAAAGTCCTGTTCGGTCAACCCTCTGAAAATGAGTCAGCCCATCGGCGCCGCACTCGCCTTCATGGGCCTGCGCGGCTGCATGCCCCTCCTGCATGGTTCGCAGGGCTGCACTTCCTTCGGACTGGTGCTGTTCGTGCGCCATTTCAAGGAGGCGATCCCGCTGCAGACGACCGCGATGAGCGAAGTGGCGACCGTGCTCGGCGGCTACGAGAATGTCGAGCAGGCCGTGCTCAACATCATCAAGCGCGCCAAACCGGAGATCATCGGCATCGCTTCGACCGGCGTCACCGAAACCAAGGGCGACGACGTGATCGGCTATATCGAGCTGATTCGCCAGAACCATCCGGAACTGAAGAACTTTCCCCTCGTCTATGTCTCGACGCCGGATTTCAAGGATGCGTTCCAGGACGGTTGGGAAAAGGCGGTGACGCGCCTGGTCGAGGAACTGGTCGAGCCGCCGGTCAATCCGGCGCGCCGCGATCTCTCACGCGTCAATGTGCTGCCGGGAAGCCATCTGACGCCCGGCGATATTGAGGAATTGCGTACGATCATCGAGGATTTCGGGCTGGAGCCCACCTTCCTGCCAGACCTTGGCGGCTCGCTCGATGGCCATATCCCAGACGACTTCACGCCCACCACGATCGGCGGCGTCGGTGTGGACGAGGTCGCGACCATGGGCGACGCCGGCTGGACGATTGCGGTCGGGGCGCAGATGCGCGCCGCGGCGGAGGCGATGGAGGAAAAGACGGGCGTTCCTTTTCGCCTGTTCGAGCGTCTTTGCGGTCTCGAGGCCAATGACGAACTGATCGCATTCCTGACCGAAATTTCCGGACGTCCGGCGCCGATGAAATATCGCCGCCAGCGCGGGCAATTGGTAGACGCCATGCTCGACGGACATTTCCATCTGGGTGGTCGCAAGCTCGCGATCGGCGCCGAGCCCGACCTCCTGTTCGACGTCGCCTCCTTCCTGCGCGAGATGGGCGCGCAGATCGAAGCGGCGGTCACGACCACCCAATCGCCAGTTCTGGAAAGGCTTCCGGCCGAGGAAGTCTGGATCGGCGATCTCGAAGATCTAGAAACTCTGGCGCGCGAAAAAGGCTGCGATCTGTTCATCACCCATTCGCATGGCCGGCAGGCGGCGGGGCGCCTGAAGATCCCCTTCCATCGTCTCGGTATTCCGATGTTTGACCGCCTCGGCGCGGGCCACAAATTGTCGGTCGGCTATCGCGGCGCGCGCGATCTGATCTTCCAGGTCGCCAATCTCCTGATCGAGGATCGCGAGGAAAATCATGAGGTCACGCCGGACAAGTGGCGCGATCCCTGGGGTCTCGGCAAGGCCGGCGACGATGGCGCCGCGATTGCAACGGTGGCGGCAGACTGAATTTTCACAGAGAGGGCGAGCCGATGAAAGTCGCATTTGCTACACAGGACCTGAAGCGGGTCGATGCGCATTTCGGCTGGGCGAAGAACATCTCGATCTATGATCTGGACGAGAATGGCCACAGCTTCCTCGAAACGATCTCGTTCGACGGCGATCTTCAGGAAGACGGTAACGAAGACAAGCTCGCGCCGAAGATCGAAGCCGTCAAGGACTGCGCCATTCTCTATGTCGCGGCGATCGGCGGATCGGGCGCGGCGCGCGTGGTCGCTAACAACATTCATCCGATCAAGGTTCCGCAGCCCGAGAATATCGAGGATCTGCTCAAGAAGTTGCAGGACATGCTCAAGGGCAATCCGCCGCCCTTCATCCGCAAGGCCATGGGCAAGGGCAAGGAGCGCGTCCTCAACTTCGAGGATTGATCCTTCCAGCTTTCGCACGCGCCGGGCCAGCGTGGCCAGCCAGCTCAACGAGGACCAGATGACTGAAGCCGCCATTCTCGACGACGCCGCCATTATCGCGGAATCGCCCTTCCTGAAACAGCTCGTCAAGGTGTGGCGGGCCCAGGATTCCCACGGAACCTGGGAAAATAAGAGCGACGCGCAACTGCTCGCCGATTACATCGTGACCAAGGAGCAGCGCAAGGCGATCCCGATCATCGCGGATCCCGATCCCGAGACGATCTGGCGCCTGGAGCTCTTCTACAACGCGATCGGCCTCGCCATCGAGGCGGCGTCTCGGGTCATGATTACCCCGATGCTGAAGATGAGCCACGAGGGCTTCGGCCGCATCGTGCTGATCGGCGGTCGGCTCATCGTCGTGAACAAGCAATTGCGCGACGTCCACCGCTTCGGCTTCGAGACCTTCGCCAAGCTCGCCGAGGAAGGCGAGAAGCAGCTCAAGGCCGGCCTCGAAATGATCGAGAAATTTCCGGAAGCCGCAAAATATTGAGGGCCCCAAATGAGCGACGTTGAAGCATTGAAGGCCGAGATTAAGAAGCTCTCGGCGCGCGCGATGAACGCGAAAATGAACCTCCACGATCTCTCCGAAGAACTGCCGGTGAATTGGGAGACGATCATGGATGTGGCCAGGAAGGCCCATGACGCGTTCGCGGAGCTCGAAGCGAAGCGCGGGCAGCTCAAGATGCTTGAAAACGTTTGAATTGAAAGGCGAATAAGATGGCGATTGCGCGCGACGGGCGCGAATGGACGCCCGATTATCTCCAGGCGATCGACGCCGAAAAATGCATAGGCTGCGGCCGCTGCTACAAGGTCTGCGGCCGCGAGGTTATGACTCTCAAGGGCATCAACGAGGACGGCGACGTGGTCGATCTCGATGATGACGAGGACGATGAAGTCGAAAAGAAGGTCATGGTGATGGCGGACGTCGGCGCTTGCGTTGGCTGCGGCGCCTGCGCCCGGGTTTGCCCGGCCAACTGCCAGACCCACAGTCCCGACGCCCTCGCGGCGTGAATTCTTCTTCGCCCCTCGCGGGGAGGGCGGTTGCGCCGGGCGCCAATCGGTTCAAGGCGTCACAGTGGAGGCCTGCAGATGAGTCCGGATCGAGCCTATCGCTGGTTGATGGAGGCGGGCGCCGCCTCTTCGCGCGATGGCTTCGATCTGCATCTTGTCGCCAGCGTCCTTGCCGTGGCGATCGCCCAGGCGGAAGCGGAGGGGGCGTCTCTGGCGCAAACCTCCGGCCTTGATCGAACCACTTTGTCCGCGCTCGCGCGCGACCTGTTTCCCGGGGCGGCGGGCCTGCTCGTCGAAATGACGGGCGGCGACTCGCCGGCGCCGGAATCCGAGGAAAGCGCGGTTCGCGACATCCTGTTGATTTACGCCAGCGGCGGCATCGATTTCATACGTCCGCTCGCGACCCTGATCGCGCGGCGTTGCCAGGAGCCTCATCACCTCTGGCAGGATCTCGGCCTGCGCAACCGCGGCGAATTATCGCTTCTGATGGAGCGCTATTTTCCGCGCCTCAAGGCGCGCAATTCCGCCGATATGAAGTGGAAGAAATTCCTCTATCGCATGGTTTGCGCTTCTGAAGGCTTCGCGCTTTGCCCAGCGCCGGTCTGTTCCGATTGCGATGATTTCGCCTCCTGCTTCGGAACCGAGGAAGGCGTGGCGCAACTGAGCCACGCCTATCGCGAAGAGCGGATCTGAACGATTTCTACAGGAACGAAGCGACCGCGAGCGGCCGTCACTCGATGCCGAGTTCCGCCTCGCGCCGGCGCGCGGCGTGACGGAAGCGTTCCTCGATCGCCCGCGGATCTGCAAGGAAGGCTTCTTCGCCCTTGGCCAGCGCTTCAAGCGCGATCTTGCCTTCCTCCTCGGTCAGCGCGACCCGGCCGGCCATGTAAGCCGTTTCGGGCATCGCCTGGAGAATGGCGGCGCGGTTGGGATGGTCCTTCACAGGAATCAGCTCGACGGCTTCAAGCTTGCCGCCCAACAGGATTGCCTGCCCATGCACCTCGACCTTACGGCCATCCTGTGTCGTCTTCACCAAAGTCGCCATGACGGAAAACCCTCATCAAAGACAGGCGGACGGCCAGGTCCGGCCGTCCGCGCCAAGGTCAATCCTGCGCCGCCAGGGCATAACCCGGCTTCGGCTTGGAATTGTAGTAATCGGGACGTTCCGGCCAATCACCAGGCGGCCCGAATTTGATTGATTTCACGACGACCGGCGCGCCGGGCGAAACGGAAACCTCGCCGAGCTTGATCTCGCGCGGGCCGGGGCCGACCGAGAAATCGGCGACCACCGCGCCGTCCGCCGTCGTCGCGCGCGCGAAGCCGGGCGTGCCGACATGGGCGCCGACGACGGGGCTTTCAAGGAAGGCCGGCGTTTCGACTTCGCCGTCAGGCGCGCCGAAGGCTGGGGTTGCGAAAGTGAATTTGGCGAGCGCGCTCGAAAATTCGACCGGGATGTCGGCGCTGACCGGGCGCGCGACAGAATAAATCGTCAACGCGCCGCCATGGAGCGCGGCCTTGATTTCATCGGTGGAAAGACTGGCGAAAGCGGAAGCGACGTTCATTCCCATCTCCTGTTGTAGCCTTCGCCGATGATGTTCAAAATCTGTGCCATGCGCGACGCGCCATGACATTAGCTGTCGCAAAATCGGCGCGCGCGTTTGTTTCACGACGATTTTGTCCGCTTTTTCGCCGAACGGCGAAAAAGCTGCGCGATTCTTGCTTGGCATGGCGCGGTCTTTGGTTGGAGAGGCGACATGTTGGACACGGCGATCGTCGGCGGCGGATTGTGCGGACTGGCTCTGGCGGCGCATCTGACGCGGCAGGGTCGCGACTTTCAGCTGTTCGAGGCCCGCCAACGCTGGGGCGGGCGGATTCTTTCGCTCGATTGCAGATTGTCCGGTCACGCCGTCGATCTGGGCGCGTCCTGGTTCTGGCCGGACCGCCAGCCGCTTCTTGCCGGCCTGCTCGGCGAACTGGAACTCGAAAGCTTCGCCCAATTCGACGACGGCTCCGTCCTGCGGCTCAGCGAGGCCGACGCCAAGCCGGAGCGCATCGATGTCGCCGGCGGCGTGCATGGCGGCGCCCGCCGCGTGATCGGCGGCGCCCAGAAAATCATCGACGCCTTGCGTCAGCAGATTTCCGAGGAGCGGCTTCATCTCGATTGCCAGCTGACCGGGCTCCGCGACGGCGGCGACCATGTCGTGCTGACGCTCCTCGATGCAGGCGCGATCCGGGTGGTCGAGGCGCGGCGTGTCGTGCTGGCCCTGCCGCCGCGACTGGTCGAGGAGCGCGTCGTTTTCGCGCCGGGGATCGACGAGGCGATACGGGAGGCGATGCGCGAGGCGCCGACCTGGATGGCTGCGCGAGCCAAGGCGGTTACGACTTTCGCCGCGCCGGCCTGGCGGGACGCCGGCGGGTCGGGCAATGCCATCGTGACCCATGAGCAAGCGGTTTTCGACGAGATCTTCGACGCCAGCGACTCATGCAACGAGGAGGCCGCGCTTGGCGGCTTCCTCGCACTGGGGCCCGATCTGCGCGAGTCCTTCCGCGACGGCTTGCCCATGTTGATGCAGAGCCAGTTCGAGCAGGTTTTCGGCGGCCCGCTCGAAGATCGGGAGCATTTCTATCAGGATTGGGCGAAAGATCGCGAAACCTGCAGCGCGCTCGACCGCGCGCGCGGCCGCGAAGATCACCGCCTGACCGCGAGTCCGCTGCTGCGCCATGCGCTCTGGGGCGGCAAGCTGCACCTCGGCGGCTCGGAGACCGGATGGCGCCAGGCGGGCTATATGGAAGGCGCGCTCGAAGCCGCGCAGCGTATCCTGCGCCACATCATTTGCGACACGGAGGCGGATGATGTTCCCGCCCTCGTTGCGGACGAAAGCGTCAATGACGCGAGCCTGCGCCGTTTCTCCGCCTGGGTCGAGCGGCAAAACGCAGGCCTGTTCGAGGATTATCGGCGCCGGCTGAACGCCGCTTTGTCGGAACAGGCGCGCGATCAGCTCACCCAGCGCGCGATGCTCGGCGTTGCGGAAGATTTTTTCGCGCGCGCCCTCGACGCGTTGAAGGCGCTGCCTTTCGATCTCGACGGCGTCGCCGTCGAAAGGGGGCGCTGCGCTTTGACGCCGCGGGCCCAGAAGCCTTTTGGGCCCTGCCTGAAGCAATTGTTCGACGACGTCGTCGCCTTCAACGCGACATCCTGCGCCTTGTCGAATTTCCCCTACGAACATAAGCTCGCGCGAGATTACGTGCAGGCGATCATGCGCGACGTCGCAGCGGCCTGGACCGAATTTTCCCGCGCCCTGAACGCTCAATTGCTCGCCGGCGCCAAATCGCCGAAGCGAGCCAACGGCGCCGCCGCCTGAACCATGCAAGGAGACGCGAACAACATGGCCGATCTCGCATATGTCATCTGCGCGCTTGACGACATTCCCAGCCAGCGGGCGCGTGGCTTCGACCTCGCGATCGTCGAGGACGGGCAGGAGAAGAATTTTCCGATCGTGGTAGTGCGCTGGGGCAAGCAGGTGTTCGGTTATGTCAATTCCTGCCCGCATCACGGCGCGCGGCTGGATTGGGAGCGCGAGCAGTTTCTCGACCCGACCGGCCTGCGCCTGTTGTGCGGCAAGCATGGCGCGCTGTTCGAACTTGGCAGCGGGCGCTGTTCGGCCGGCCCATGCAAGAACGAGAATCTGAAACCGGTTCAGCTGGAGGTGATTGACGGCGATATCTGCATCACCGGCGTTACATTGGCGGAAGAGGACGAGTCGGACGAGGATGACGTCGAGGCTTGACGCTTTCGCAGAGTCAAGAAAACGGCGCGTCGCTTGACGACGCGCCGTTGGATCGGGGCGGAGAAGATCAGACCGGACGGTTTTCGTTGCGGTTCTTCACCGGTTCGGCGCGCGACAGGGCGTCGGCGAGCGAAAGCGTCTCGAAGGTTTCCCTGGCTTCAACCAGCTTGTCGAGCACGAATTGCAGCTTTCCACCGGCGTCGAGCTTCTTGTAGTCGTTCTTGTCGAGGCCGCAGAAGTCGTTGACTTCCTTCCAGACGGTCGATTCGTCGCAGGGGAGGATCGTGAAGGTCACGCCATCGACGGTGATCGTATATTTCGCCAGCAGATCGACGTTGTTGACGAAGATGAAATAGGCGCCTTCCGGGCTCAGCAGCGGCAGGACGACCTTCTTGAACGCCTCGAAATAGGCGAAATCGTGCAGGTAGCCGGCGAGGATCTCGATCTTGCCCGCGCCCTCCTTGGCCACAGCGAGGATCTGCTCGAGCTTGTATTCCGGCGGACGGGCCTCGTCGGCGAGCTGCTGCTGGAATTCCAGCGCAAAGTCGCCACGGAAGCCGAAATAGCCTGGCTTGCCCGTCGGGCCCTTGAACGTCGCGTTGAGCAGCCGCTTTTCCTTTTCCAGGCCGGCGAAGGCGGTGGATTCGATCGATGTCATTTTCGTTCTCCGCTTGAAAAATCTGTTCGCGTCTCCGCGCACTGACCCTTCATGCAAATGATTTGCCGCTTTTCGCGCCAGAATTTGTGGCCAAATTGTCTGGCCTGAACCCTGCTTGTCG
>JAJXYV010000191.1 GCA_021780435.1 Pseudomonadota bacterium | reverse complement strand
GCGCCCGGCCGCAAGGTGCTGGCGCTGGTGAAATCCTCTTTCATCCGGCTTTTCGCGCCCGACCATGCGCCCGCAGACAGCCGCAATATCTTCATTGGCGAGGTCGCGGAGCGAATCGACGCGGAACGCAATTGCGAAATCCGGCTGGACATCGGCCATGGCAAGACGCTCCATGCGGTGGCTCCGCGCCAGACCGTCGAGGATCTCGGCCTCGATGTGGGCGTGCGGGCGGCGGCGACTTTCGACCCGAGTCAGGTCATACTGGCCGTCAACTGACGCGAAAAGCCAAAGATTCGGATGGATTCTCAAGCGAGCCGAGCCGCCGCGAAACGCAAGTCGCTTTTTCATTCCCTGGCGGCCTGGGGTCCTGGCCTTCTGGTGATGCTCGCGGACACCGACGCCGGCAACGTCGTGACCGCCGCCCAGGCGGGGGCGCAATGGAACTTCCGCCTGCTCCCGCTGATTTTCGCGCTCATACCCGCCCTTTACTTCGTTCAGGAGCTTGCGGCCCGGCTCGGCTTGTTCACGGGGGCGGGTTTCGGCGAGTTGGTGCGCGCGCGACTGGGCAAGCGCGCGGCCCTGTTCGCTTTGGCCGGCCTTGCGCTGGCGGCTTTCGGCACTCTGGTCACGGAATTCACCGGCGTCGCCGGCATTGGCGAGCTTTACGGCGTTTCGCGCGACGTGTCGTTGTCCGTCGCGAGCTTTGCCTTGTTCGCGGTGGCGGCGACCGGCTCTTACCGCAAGGTCGAACAGGCGGCGTTGAGCATCGGTTTGTTCGAATGCGCCTTTCTGTTCGTGGCCTGGAAAGCGCGGCCGCATCCGCTGGCGGTCGTCCACGATTTCTTCAGCGCGCCGCTGGCTGATCGGGGCTTTCTTTTTCTCGCCGCCGCCATCGTCGGCTCGGCCTTCAATCCCTGGATGGTCTTCTATCAGCAGGCCGCGACGGCGCGACGCGGGATCGATCCCGAAGAGTTCAGGGCGGTGCGCGCCGACACCGCCGTGGGCGCGGTGCTGACCCAGGCTCTGACCGGCGCCGTCCTCGTCGCCGCCGCGGCGGCGCTCTATGCAAGCGACAAGGGCCGCAGCCTCGCCAGCATCGGCGAGGTCGGGGAGGCGTTGGCCGAAATGCTCGGGCGCGACACCGGATTGCTGGTCTATAGCCTCGGCGTGCTCGGCGCCTCGTTCGCGGCGGCGATCGTCGCCTCGCTCGCCTTGTCCTGGGGCGTCGCCGAAGTCTTTTCGGCGGGTCCGGGAAAACGTGCGGGCCTGTTCGATTCTCGGCGCTTCATGGCGCTCTATGTGGCGAGCATCGGCGCGGCGGCGGTTCTGGTCGGCTTTGCGCGCGACCTCATCTGGCTCAATATCGCGACCCAGGTCGGCAACGCCTTGCTGTTTCCCTTGATCGTCGGCTTGTTGATCGCGCTGGCGGCGAAGAGTCTTTCGCCGCCATTGCGCTTGGGGGGCCTTCGCCTGGCGATCATGATCGTTCTTGCGGCGAGCGTCGGCGTGATCGGCGTCATCGGCGCGGTCGCCGCCGTCTCGTGAGGCAGCCATGATGAAAGCCGGAAATCTCTTCGCGGATTGCCCGGACGCCGCCGCGGGCGAGACGACCGAAGTCCTCGCGGCCTTCCGCGGCGCCCGCGTCGAGCGGATCGTCTCGCGCGGCCAGGCCAGCCCGCCGGGCTTCTGGTACGACCAGGCCCGGACGGAATGGGTCGTCGTTCTGTCCGGTTCCGCCGGCCTGCTGATCGAGGGCGAGGCGGCGCCCCGGGTTCTCGCGCCGGGCGACTATGTTGAAATTCCCGCCCATGTCCGGCACAGGGTCGAATGGACGGACGCCGCCCAGCCGACGCTTTGGCTTGCCGTGCATGGTGAATGAAGTCTTGCGCGGATAGGCTCAAACAAAAATAGCGCCGTTACCGGCGCTAAAACATGATTCGGCTTGGCGCTTGGCCCCGCGGCATTTGATTAAAATGCCGCATTTTCTTTTTTGCGGCCCGCAACCCCGCGCGCCCGATCCTTGCTCGCATGACGGACGGACCTTGAGGTCCATCCCAGGCGATGCGAGCGGCTCATGGCGAAGGTTCTGGCTTTCTTCCTTCTGGCGGCGTTGACGGTTTCCGGCGGCGCGGCGCAGGCGGCTGGAGCCCTGCCGGCCGGCGATTACGCGGTCACCGGCGGCGAAACCTCGGTTCCCTATGGCTGGGTCGATTTCTGTCAGCGCCAGCCGCAGGAATGTTCGCAGCCGGTTCTCCCCGCCCGCGACGTCGCGCTCAGCGCCGCGACCTGGAAGACCCTCAACCACATCAACCGCCAGGTCAACGCCGCGATCGAGCCCGTCTCCAATTACGATCACTGGGGCACGATGCTCGATCACTGGGATTATCCGACTGACGGCAAGGGCGATTGCAAGATCTATGCGCTATACAAGCGCAAGCTTTTGATCGAGAGCGGCTTTCCGCGTCAGGCCCTGCTGATGACCATCGTCCGCGATCTCGAAGGGCAGGGCCACGCCATCCTCACGATCAAGACGGATCGCGGCGATTTCATCCTGGACAACCTGACCAATTCGATCCGCCCCTGGACTGCGACCGGCTATCGCTTCCTGAAGCGCCAGTCGCAGGAGGATCCGAACGTCTGGGTCTCGATCGAAGGCGCGGCGCCGATGCTGGCGTCGCATGGCGCAACGGCCCGGATCAACTAGAGATGAAAATCCATTATTTTGACCGCAGGGGCGAACGACCCCAATGGGCAGGCAAGGGATTTTAGACGGAATGACCGCTGTCTGTTCGTTGTGGAGCTGCCTGATCGGTGGGGCGACCTTCTCATCCCGCTTCCCAAGGCGGTTCATCCGCGCCTGGACTCGTCGCTTTCCTCGCGGCGCGCAGCGCCGGAAAAAATGTTCTACTTGCCGTAATTGAGGATCAGGCTGATCTCTGTTCCCGTTGGCGGCGGAGGAAAGGGCCCCGCCGCGCGGATCGCGGCCAAGGCGGCAGAGTCGAGTTCGGGCGATCCGCTCGATTTGACCACACGCTCGCGGAGAAGATAGCCGGCAAGATCGACGTTGAAGGTGATCCGTCCCATCGTTTGCGCGCGACCGGCCGCGGCCTCCGGCAAATGCATGCGCGCGAGCACCATGCCATACACGGTGGATAAATAGGTCGACGCCGCTTTTCCCGTGGCGACGGGCGCATGCCGGGAGGCGGGCGCGAAGCTGTAGTCTGGCATGGGAGCAAAGGCCGCGAACGCGTCCTGGGTCGTTTTCTGCTGTGTCGCCGGTTGAGGCGCGGCCTGCTCCGTCTTCGCCTGCTCTGGCGTGTCGGGCGGCTGCAATTCCGCCGCGTCAACGGGATCTCCATCGGCGCGATGGTCCATCGACGGCGGCGCCGCGGCTTCGGCTGGTTTGGCGTCGATCGGCTTTTCCGCCGCCGCCGCGGCTCCGCTCGCTGGCTTTAGCTCGGCGGGCGCGACATCCGGCGCCGGTTTTGGAGAATGCGAGGCCTCGTCCGGCGCGTCCTTCATGATTTTTTCGTCATTGGTCGGGCGTGGCGCATCGGTGGCCATTTTTTCGTCGAGCGCCGCTTGCTTGGGCTGCTGTTCGTTCTTGGGCGCGGGCGGCTCAGGCTCCTTGGGAGGCGGCGGCTCCACAATGACCTCGACAGGGATTTCCTGTTCTCCCGGCGCCAGGTCGTCCGACCTGTTGAAGTGGAAGAAAAGCGAAATCGGAATCGCATGCAAAAGAAAACAGATCACGAGAACGAGGGCAAAGCGGCCCTTGGCGGCCAATGGCGAGGCCTTTGGTCGCTCAAGCAGACGTTCGTCGGGAGTCGCCGCAAAAGTCATGATCAATCTTCGCACGGATCGCTCGAGAGGCAAATCGGCGGGACTTGCGCCGCCGACACCCCATTCCGTCGCTCAATAGCAGACATCCGCCAGTCGGCGATACGGTCCTTCATGCGGCGGATGACGACCGCCGACATTTTGGCTTCGGCGGCCGATGCCGGAGCAACAAGGTCGGGGTCCATGGAAATGGCGGGGACTGGCCTCGATCCGTCCTTGGCGGCAGCGTGCGTCGCCGCGCGTTCTGCGCCGCGAAGGCGAGCCTGGAACATGCGCCGGGAAAGTCGCCGTGGGGTCCGGCGCCGCCGTTTTCCTGGCTTGCTGACCGGGCGCAGACAATTTGGCTTTCTTCCTCAACGTCCGAACTTCTGCCTCCAGCCCGGCAGGGCGCCGGGGAAGGGGAGGGGGGTGGCCTCGTAGACCGCGCGCGCGACGGCGCGGGCGAGGCAATCGGCGGCCAGCGCGCCGATGCGGGTCAGTTCGATCACGTCGGGGCTTTGGCCTGCTCGCCCGGTCGCGGCGGCAAAGACGACGTCGCCGTCCATGGCGGCGTGGACCGGCCGCAGCGCCCGCGCCAGCCCGTCCTGCGCCATGATGGCGATGCGTTTCGCCTGGGCCTTGGTCAATTCGGCGTCGGTCGCGACAATGGCGATCGTGGTGTTCTGGGGCGCGGCGCCTTTCATTTTCAGCGTGAGCGCGGCCTCGGGCAGGGCCGCGGGCCAGCCGAGCCCGCCGAATTCGCCGTCCCGCTCATAGGGCGCGGCCCAGAAATGCGGACCTTCGCCAATCGTCGCTTGCCCGACGGCGTTGACCGCGACCACGGCGCCGACCACGAATCCTTCAGCGCTCTTGGCGCTCGCTGAGCCGAGCCCGCCCTTTAGATCGACCAGCGTCGCGCCATGACCCGCGCCGTGGCTGCCGAGCGTGAAATCTTTCCCGCCCGGCTCAAGGGCGCGGCGCGCGGCGTCGCGGCCCAGCCGCCAGTAAGCGGGTTCGCGCCAGAAGGACTTGTCGCCGCCATTGGCAAGATCGAACAGGATCGCGCCGGGGACGATCGGCACGAGCTGGCCGGCGACCTCGAAGCCCCGGCCGGCCTCGCGCAGGGCCGACTGGACGCCGCCGGCCGAATCGAGCCCGAAGGCCGATCCGCCCGAAAGTACGAGCGCGTCGATCTGCTCGACCGTCATGTCGGCTTCGAGCAGGGCGGCGTCGCGCAGGCCCGGCGCGCCGCCGGAAATGGCGATCGAGGCCGTCGCCGGGGCCTCGAATATCAAGGCTGTGACGCCGGAAGCGAGTTTCGCGTCATGGGCCGAGCCGACCTTGATGCCGGCCACATCGGTGATCAGGTTGCGCACGAGCAAAAAATCCGGGCTTGAAACAGTTCACCAATTCTAGCGTATAAGCTGGGCAGGCCCAGCTCCGGTCAAAAAAATCCGGCAGAAATCGCGCGGGCGCGAAAGCGGAAAGCGACATGACAAGCAATGTGACCATTTCGGCGGCGGCTCTCGCCGGCCTGCTGTCCTTCCTCAGCCCTTGCGTCCTGCCGCTTGTGCCGCCCTATCTGACCTTCATCGCAGGCACCGGGCTGGAAGATCTGGTCGAGGGCGGCGAGCGGCGGGCGCGGCGCGATGTTCTGCTCGCGGCGGTGCTGTTCGTCCTCGGTTTTTCCACGGTCTTCGTCGTGCTGGGCGCGACCGCCTCGGTGGTGGGCCAGACGGTGCGCGAGCACCTGCCCCTGCTTTCGGCGCTCGCCGGCCTCGCGATCATCGCCATGGGCCTGCACTTTCTCGGCGTCTTCCGGCTCAGCCTGCTTTACCGCGAGAAAAGGGTCAGCGTGGAAAAGCCGGTCGGATTGTGGGGCGCCTATGTCATGGGCCTTGCCTTCGCCTTCGGCTGGACCCCGTGCATCGGTCCGATCCTTGCCGCCATTCTCGCGGTTGCCTCGTCGGAGGACACGGTCGCCCAAGGCGCGGGCCTGCTCGCGGTTTATTCCTTCGGCTTGGGCCTGCCGTTCCTCCTCGCCGCGCTTGCGATGGAGCCCTTCGTCCACTTCCTGCGCCGCTTCAAGGCGCATTTCGGCAAGGTCGAGCGCGCGGTTGGCGCGCTTCTGGTCCTGACCGGCGTGCTGTTCCTGACCGGCGGCATCCAGAACGTCAGCTTCTGGCTGCTCCAGACCTTTCCGGGGCTGGCGAAACTGGGGTGACGTCTTCGTCCGCTTCCCGTTTACGGGAGGTGGCCCCGATCACTTGTCGAGCTGGAAGTACGTGATCTTGCCGTCCGGTCCCTTGCGCCATTCATAGACGACATAATCGGCGCGGGTGACGTCGCCCTTGGCGTCGAAGGAAAGGTCGCCGACCACGGTCTTGTAAGGGCCGCCGTCGTGCAGCGCCTTGGCGACGGCTGCCGGATCGGTCGATTTGGCCTTTTCGATCCCCTGCTTGATCGCCTGAACGGCGGCATAGCTGTAGAGCGTGTAGGTCTCGGGGTTGTAATTCCTGGCCTCGAATTCCTTGACCACCGCGGCGGCCTCGGGGCGCTGGCGCGGGTCGGGCGGGAAGGTCATCAGCGTGCCCTCGACCCCCGGTCCGGCGATCGCGGCGAATTCCTGCGACGCGATGCCGTCGCCGCCCATCAGCGCCGCCTTCACGCCCTGGTCGCGCATCTGGCGCACCAGCAGGCCGCCTTCGGTGTGGACGCCGCCGAAAAAGACGATATCGGCGTCGACCGACTTGATCTTGGAGACGATGGCGGAAAAGTCCTTCTCGCCCTTGTTCAGGCCCTCATACAGGACCTCGTGGATCCCGGCCGCCGTGAGCGCCTTTCGGGTCTCGTCTGCGAGGCCTTTGCCATAGGTCGATTTGTCGTGGATGATCGCGATCTTCTTGTCCCTGGCGTGGGCGATCAGATAGGCCGCCGCCACCGCGCCCTGCTGGTCGTCGCGGCCGCAGGTGCGGAACAGCATTGGGTAGCCGCGCTCCGTGATCTGCGGATTGGTCGAGCCGGGGGTGATCTCCAGCACGCCGGCCTCGTTATAGGCGTCCGAAGCGGGCATGGTGACCGACGAGTTGAAATGGCCGACCACGAAGGTCACGCCATCGCCGATGAACTGATTGGCGACCGAGCGGCCCTGCTTGGCGTCGCCCGCGTCGTCGCCGACCTTGAGGTCGATTTTCTGGCCGAGCACGCCGCCCGAGGCGTTGATGTCGGCGACCGCCTGTTCGGCGCCGTTCTTGAGCTGCGCGCCGAAGGCCGCGTCCTGCCCGGTGATCGGCGCGCCGACGCCCATGACGACCTGCGCCCGCGCCGCGCCGGACAGCAGGGCGGCGGCGAGAACAGCGGTCCGAAACCGAGCCTTCATGTCAAACTCCCGATTGGCGCCAGGGCGTCATTCCGCCGCCTTGCGGCGCCGAGGCGCGTCGGGATCGACCATGACCGACGAGACGGCGGCCTTGTCCGACACACTGGACTGCGCGCGATAGGCCTGCATCGTGCCGCGCTCGTCCGCCGCGGTCACGCCGCCCCAGCCGCCGCTGCAGGAGCTCCCCGGAATGCAGGCGTCCTGCGCGACATGATAGCAGCCGCCGGAAAAGCACGGATTGGTCAGGAAACCGCCGACCAAGGTCGCAAGCGCCTGAGGCAGAGGCTCGGCGCCATAGCCGGGCGCATAGTTCCGCCAGTTGGCGTCGGGTTGGCCCGCGAGATGGCGATTCGGCTTGGAGGGGCTGTCATCGGCCTCCTGGGCGCGAACGGACGAGGCGACGGCCAGCCCGCCGAAAGTCATCAAGGCCGTGAAAAGAACGATAGGCAGGCGGCGCATCTGCGTCTCCCTCGAAAATGCGGATCTGTTCGGTTTATACCGTCTCGCGTCCGCAAGGTCATCCGCCGCGAGCCCGGAAATCCGAAAAATGCGAACTTGCCGGCAAGGGGCGGTGGGCCTGGGCGCGGCGGTATGGCCGTTCAGCGATGGCCGTGGAAGCCGCCGCCGTGGAAACCGCC
>JAJXYV010000132.1 GCA_021780435.1 Pseudomonadota bacterium | reverse complement strand
GGATATTCTCGTCGCCGGGAATGATCCCTGGTGACATTCCGGCATGTTCGTCGGCTTCGTTCATTCAGTCGCGGCCGGAAGATTGGCGATGCAACGGATTCCCGCAGGAATCTTGTTGCCCGGATTGGTGAGCATGAGCCGCACGCGAAACGTGTCGCTGGCGGCGTCGATCACCGGGTCGATAATTTCGATCTTCGATTGCACGGTGCTGTCGACCGGCGTCTCCAAGCGCAGGTCGACGACATCGCCGACCTTGACGGTCCCGTAACGCTTGCTCGGCAGCACGAGGTCGACGATCAAGGGATCGACCTGCGCGAGCGTGACGACGGGGGTCGTCTCATAGATGAACTCACCCGGCTGCAGCTTTATCTCGGTAACGATCCCGTCAAGCGGACTACGGATAAGCTTGAGATTATACTGCGCCTGTGAGCGCGCCGCTTCCAGTTGCGCTGTCTTTCTATCGTCTTCTGCCTTATCGATGGCTATCTCGTCTTGCGCGACCTTGGTCCGCGCCTCGTCCACATCGTTGACCTTCGACCACATGTTGTTGGCGAGCTTCTGCCGGCGATCCAATTCGCGCTGGTTCCAGGCGAGGTCGGCCTGCGCCGCCCGAAGCGGCGCCATGTTCTGGGCCCGGAAATTATCCAGCGCCATCTGCGCCTCCTCGACGCTGGTGTCGAGCTTGCCAATGATCTGGCCCTTGGCGACCACGTCCGCGCGATCGACTCGGAGTTCGGCCAAGACCCCGAAAACGCTGCTGCCGAGTTGCACGACCTGTTTCGGCTTGACCAGACAGGCGGAGGAATCCGCCAAGACTTCCGCGCCGGCTCGTTCCGGGAGGAGCGCAGCCGTCCAGAAACAAAACAAGAGGGCGATTTGGGACAGTTGTCGCATGGCGCGAGGATATTGCGGTTCGCGAAGAAACGGTGAGCCAACCTGGATTAAGCGCGGTCCGGGCCATTTCGTCAACCGGGCATGTCGCCTCCGGTCGAAGTCGGTTTGTCCAGACTGTTGTCTTTCCGGGTCAGACCCGTATGCATCCATTGCGACAGCGGCCCCCGCCTCAAGGCCGATCCGCACGATCGGGAGCGGAGGCTCGCGTAGAAATGCGGCGCAAGAACCACCCATTCCGCCTCCGTCAAATCGCGTGGCGACGGCAGCCTTTTTCGGGCAAATTGCTTGCATGTGATGTCGATCCACATCGTCTTCCCTCGATGGGTCGCGACACCAAGGGAATCACAAACGACTAAGACTTTTTTTTGGTCAAGCCCTTGTCTTCGACGAAAGCAGTCAGGTTTGTGCAATCGACAGCACAACAAGGAAAACAGGCTGAAGGCTGTCGTCCTCGCGGGACGAGGCGCTGAAGGCGGCGTGGTCAGCTTCGGTTTCGGGGCTCGGTATGTGGGAGAGTATCTCAAAGTGGAGCCGCCGGACGGCTGGCGGTCATGGCGTTCAGGACGGCGCCGCGATCTTCGGTCGAGGCTCGCCTCCAGTTTCCCGATCATGGCGAGGATCGCCGGTTCTTTGTCCTTCAGCCCCGAACTATTCGGCCTGTCCGGCGACACCGGCGCGCTGTCGGCGGCCGCGAGCGGGCCTGCGACGATCGCGATGTCTTCCGCATTCTCGGCAAACGGCTCGACGAGAAACGTCTTATTTGATCATTTCAATGATCGACGTCAGTGAAAAGTCAGGTTCGGTCGGCTAATGTCGCATCGCTTCACAAGAGGCGAACATGAACGCCGCCGCCGTCCGAACCATCCTGCTCCTGCTTGCCGTCGGCGCGCTGGCGACGGGCGCCGCCTTGTCGTGGTTCGGCGACCCGGCGATCGGGCGCTGGATCTGGTTTGGAGGGACAGTCCCGGTCGCGATCTCCCTTCTGGCCTCGATCGTTCGCGATCTTTCCCGAGGACAATTCGGGGTCGACATGATCGCCCTCTTGTCGATGGGCGGCGCCTTGGCGCTCGGCCAACCGCTGGCGGCGATCGTCATCGCCGTGATGTATGCGGGCGGCGCGGTTCTCGAGGATTTCGCCGTGTCGCGCGCGGAGCGCAACCTGAAAGGCCTTGTCGATCGCGCCCCCCGCGTCGCCCACCGCCGCCTTGGCGACACGATCGCGGATATTGGCGTGGAGGAGGTCGCGGTCGGCGATCGCCTCATCGTGCGCGCCGGCGAAATCGCGCCGATCGACGGAATTGCACTCGATTCCAAAGTCATGCTCGATGAATCGGCGCTCACCGGCGAGGCGCTACCCATCGTCCGGCAGGCGGGCGAGGCCATTCGCAGCGGCGCGATCAACGCCGGCGACGCCTTTGAAATGCAGGCGACTGCGCTCGCCCGCGACAGCACCTACGCCGCGATCGTCAAACTGGCCGTTTCGGCCCAGCAGGCCAGGGCGCCCTTCATCCGCATGGCGGACCGCTATGCGGCGGCCCTGACGCCTTTGACCCTCGTCGTCGCAGGGGCGTCGTGGCTCTGGTCGCAGGATCCCCTGCGGGCCCTTGCGGTGCTGGTGGCGGCGACGCCATGTCCGCTCATTCTCGCCGCGCCGGTCGCTTTCGTCGCCGGCGTCGCCCGCGCCGCGCGCCGGGGCGTTCTGGTGAAGGGCGGCGGGCCGCTCGAAGCGCTCGCCAAGGTTCACACCGTCCTGTTCGACAAGACGGGCACGCTGACCGTCGGCGGCGCGCGGCTAACCGCGATTGAAGCGGCGCCGGCGCAAAGCGCCGACGACATCCTGCGCCTGACAGCCTCGCTGGAACAGGCTTCCGCCCATGCCGTCGCCGACGCCATCGTCACCGCCGCGCGCGCCCGGGGCCTCGTCCTTCTTCCGCCGCGCGACGTTCGGGAACAAGTTGGTTCGGGCCTCGAGGGCGCGGTGGACGGGCGCAAGGTCCGTGCGGGTTCGTCATCTTTCGTCTTCGGCGCCGCGCCGACGCCGCCCTGGGCGATCCGGGCCCAACGGCGGGCGTCCTGGCGCTCGGCCCTCAGCGTTTTCGTGGCGATCGACGGCGCGCCGGCCGGGGCCTTGCTCCTCGCCGACGAAATGCGGCGCGAGACGCCGCGCGCGCTCGACTTGCTTCGGTCGGCGGGCGTCCGCCGGATCGTCATGGCGACGGGCGACAGAGCGGAGACCGCGGAAACGATCGCGGCCGCGCTCAATATCGACGCCGTGCTCGCCGAGCGGACGCCGGACGAGAAGGTCGCCGCGGTCGTCCTGGAGCGCCAGCAGCACATGACCATGATGGTGGGCGACGGCGTCAACGACGCGCCCGCTCTCGCGGCGGCGCATGTCGGCGTCGCGCTCGGCGCGCGCGGCGCGAGCGCCTCGTCGGAAGCGGCCGACGTGGTCATTCTCGTCGAGCGCCTCGATCGAGTCGCCGAAGCCATCTCCATCGGTCAGCGGACCCGGCGGATCGCCCGGCAAAGCATGGTCGCCGGAATGGGACTTTCCGGCGTCGCCATGGCCGCCGCCGCGTTTGGCTTCCTGTCGCCGGTCGCCGGCGCCGTCGCACAGGAGCTGATCGACGTTGCGGTGATCCTGAACGCCCTGCGCGCGCTCGGCTCGGGCGCGGCGCGCACGGCGCAGCCGCTCGACGGCGGCGTCGCGGCCCGCTTGCACGGCGAACATGAGAGGCTTGGCCGCAGTCTCGACCGGCTGCGGTCCATCGCCGACGCGCTCGACGACGCGGCGGGCGCGGCCGCGCAAAAGCTCATCCGCGAGGCGGACACGATTGTGACCGACACGGTCGTCGCCCATGAACGCGCGGACGAAAGCGAAATTTATCCTGATCTCGGCCAGGCGGAATCCCTGTCCCACGGCCTCGCCGCCATGGGCCGCGCGCATCGGGAAATCCTCCATCTCGCGCGCCTATTGTCGCGACTGACCCGCGAGATGTCTGAACCCGACGCGGAGGCCGACGCCTATCTGATCCGCGATGCGCAGCGACTGATCGAGGCGATCGAGTCCCTCGTACGCCTGCACAGCGCGCAGGAAGAAGACCTTTATGACCTTGCGACAGCCTGAGGCTCTGCGAGCTTCGTGTTGACGCCGCCATATGCGGCGTGCGAGCCCAGCTCACCGCCGTCAAACTAGGGAATGGATCCGATGCCCGCCACCCCGCATGTCGAAAAGCACTTCCTCGGCTCCGAAACGGTCCGCGACGTGGTCATCGGGATGTCCGATGGCCTGACTGTGCCCTTCGCCCTCGCAGCCGGCCTGTCCGCGGCGGTTTCCTCCACCCGCGTCATCGTCACGGCGGGCCTTGCCGAGATCGTCGCTGGCGCCATCGCCATGGGCCTCGGCGGCTATCTCGCCGCCCGCACAGACCAGGAACATTTCGAATCCGAGGAAAAGCGCGAGGAATTTGAAATCGTCCATATGCGCAAGCTGGAACTGGCCGAAGTCCGGGCGATCTTCGCCGGCTATGGCCTCGTGGGCGCCGCATTGGAGACGGTTGTCGATGCGATCGCGTCCGACAGAAGGCGCTGGGTCGACTTCATGATGAAATTCGAACTCGGCCTCGAACGCCCCGACCCGAAGCGGGCGCCGATCAGCGCCGCCACCATTGCGGCCTCCTATCTCATCGGCGGCCTGATCCCACTGCTGCCCTACATGCTGGCGGCCGATCTCAAGACGGCTTTGCAGGCGTCGGTGTTTTTCACGGGCGTCGCGCTATTGGTCTTCGGCGGGGTGAAGGGCCGACTGACGGGCGCCAATCCGCTGAAATCGAGCCTTCAGACTGCGCTCGTCGGCGGCCTCGCGGCAGGCGCCGCCTTTTATCTGGCCTCGCTCTTCGGCTAGCCGCCGACGTTGGTCAGCCGAACCTCCAGTCCGCCCAGGGTGGAGCGCGAAAAATCCATGCGCCAGCCATAAGCGTCGAGAATGTCCTGCGCGATGGCGAGGCCGAGGCCGGCGCCGCCGCCTTCGTCGAGCCTTCCGCCACGCTGTCGCGCGACCGCTTCGAGGGAGGGGTCGAGGCCGGGGCCGTCGTCCTCGATCAGGATCGAGCGCCCCGGAGGCCCGTCGCGCCACGAGAGGCGGACGTGTGACGCCGCGTGCCGGGTCGCATTGTCGAGCAGATTGCCGAGCAGTTCGGTGAGGTCCAGCCGGTCGAAAGGCGCGGAGGCGTCTGCGTCGATTCTGTTTTCATAGGCGATCGTTTCGCCTTTTTCGGTGCGGCGCAGGGTGCGGATCAGGGCGTCCGCAACCTCTTTCAGCGGCGTCGCCGGACGCTCGCGTCGCGTCGTGGCGGCGCCGAGGCGCGCGCGCGCCAATTCGCGTTCGACGTGGCGGCGCATGGTCTCGCCGATCGTGTCCAGCGCTTCCGCGATGTCCTCGCGTCCTTCGCGGCGCAAGGCCCGCGCTTCGCCGGCCAGACCCGCCAAGGGCGTCTTGAGGCCGTGGGCGAGATCGGCGGCGCGATTGCGCGCGCGCTCCAGCGCGCGGTCCTGGGCGGCAAGGAGGTGATTGACCTCCTGAACCAGCGGCAGAACCTCCTCCGGCGCATCTTCCGCAAGGCGTAGGCGCGCCCCTGCGGCCGTCTCGGCGATCTCCCGGCGAAGGCGGCGGAGCGGGCGCAGGCCGAGACTCAGCTGTAGCCAGGTCGCAAGTCCGAGAACGAGCGCAAGGACGACGAGGCTGAGGGCCAGATCGGAGACGAAGGCGTCGCGGGCCTGCCGCAGGCGCGTCAGGTCGCTGCCGACGATGACGCGCGCGGCGAAAGGGCCACTTTGGTTCGGGACGAGAATACGCCGCTCGACGACGAGCAGAATCTTGCCGCCCGGCCCCTGAATCTGGTGATAATGAGTCTGGCCTTCGCTCAACTGATCGTCGGGCAGGACGAGATGAGAATCCCAAAGCGAGCGCGAGCGCAGCAAAGCGCCATCGAAGGCGACCTGCCAGTAGAGGCCGGAAAGCGGCTCTTCGAAACGCGGATTGCGGGGCGGATAGGCCACGACAAGCTTGCCGCCGGGGTCGACCTCAAGTCCGCCGATCAACTGCCGGAGATCGGCCTCCAGATCGTCCGACAGGGTGCGATAGACGTGACGTTCGAACAGCACGGTCAGGCCGGCGCCTGCCGCGGCAAGGGCGAGGCAGATCGCCAGAAGCCCCGCGAGCGCGAGGCGAAGTCGCAGAGAGCGCGGGGTCAAAGTGGATTTTCCGGCATCAGGTAGCCAAAGCCGCGGCGCGTCTCGATCCATTTGCCGCCGATCTTGCGTCGGACGCGACCGACGAGCACTTCGACGGCATTGGAGGATTGCTCGTCCTGCCCATAGATATTTTCGAGCAATTCCTGCTGCGGCACGACGCGTCCACGATGCAGAATGAGATAAGCCACGAGCCGGTATTCCAGCGGCGAAAGATCGACCGGCGCGCCCCTCAGGCTCACTTTCATCGCACGTTCGTCGAGCGTGAGGTCGCCCAAGGTGGCGACCGAAGACGCATGCCCGACCGAGCGCCGGATGATGGAGCGCAGCCGCGCCAGCAATTCCTCCATGCGGAACGGCTTGGCGAGATAATCGTCGGCGCCGGCGTCGATTCCCTCGACCTTCTCGCTCCAGGAGCTTCGCGCGGTCAGAACCAGCACGGGCGTCGTCCGCCCGTTCGCGCGCCAGCGCTTGAGCACCGCCAGACCATCCATGCCCGGCAGGCCGAGGTCGAGCACGATGGCGGAATAATCCTCGGTGTCGCCAAGGAACCAGGCGTTCTCGCCGTCCTTCGCGCGCTCGACGACATAGCCGGCCGCCGCCAGGGCGTGAGTGACGTCGCCCGCGATGCGGTCGTCGTCCTCGACGAGCAGGATGCGCATCAATCGTCTCCCGTATGCGTGACGTCGCCCGTCACGGCGTCAACCTCGATATCACGCCAATGGCCCTGCGCGTCGATGACGCGAAATTCATAGACCCAGCCGCCGTTTTCATGTTCGAGCTTCACTTTCACGATCTCGCCGGGAAGGCGTCCCTTGACCCGGTCCAGGATCTTCTCGAGGGGCAGGATGGCGCCGCTTTCGACGGCCGCCCGCGCTTCGTCCTGGTCGGCGGAGGCGTCCTCGGCCACTGCACGAACAGGCGCGGCAAGAAAAAGCGAGAACGCCAAAAGAGCCTGGAACGCGCGCGACAAGATCAATCCCCTTCTATCGATTTATGATCATCGCCGATTGTAACTGACAAGTCGCTGACGCGACCAATCAGCCGGCCGTCATGCGGCGCCCGCCATAACTCCCGCCATCGTCCGGCGATTTTGGACCGGACGCCAATGAAAGGGACACACATGCGCAAGTTGATCGTTCTCGCCAGCTTCGCGACGCTCATCGGCGGCGCCGCCCGGGCCGAAAGCCTGGGCCGCCCCTGCACCGACAAGCCGGCCTCGGCCTATCTTACACTCGACGCTCTCAAGGCCAAGGTCGCGGGAATGGGCTACCAGATCCGCGACGCCGAGATCAAAAAGGCCTGCGGCGAATTCTATGTGATCGACAAGGCCGGCAAGAAGGGCGAATTGTTCGTCGATCCGACCTCCGGCGTCATCATCGCCGGCGGCGATTCCTCCGGCGTGGTCAAAACAGCTGGGAAGGACAAGGATTGATGACCACCCCGGCCATGACCGGGAGAGCCGGCGGCGCGACGCCGCCGGCCACGGTCGCGGTGTGGGACCCGTTTGTGCGCCTGTTCCACTGGAGCCTCGTGACGCTTTTCACGATCGCCTTCCTGACCGGCGATGAAATCGCCTGGCTCCATGTCTGGGCCGGCTACGCCATCGCCGTCCTGGTCCTGCTGCGGATCGTCTGGGGCTTTGGCGGGTCCCGCCACGCGCGTTTCCAAAGCTTCGTGCGGCGGCCGGCCGAAGTGTTCGAATTCCTGCGGCAAAGCCTGCGTCTGCGAGCGCCGCGCCATCTCGGTCACAATCCGGCCGGCGGATATATGATCCTCGCCATGCTCGGCCTGCTGACCTATCTGTCCGTGACCGGCATGTTGCTGACGACGGACGCCTGGTGGGGGTCGCATGCGCTGAAAGAGGCGCATGAGGCCGGCGCCTACG
>JAJXYV010000042.1 GCA_021780435.1 Pseudomonadota bacterium | reverse complement strand
AGGTAACGAAGGGGTAATCGCCCCGCGCCATGATGCCCACGTTTCAAACCCACGGATCCGCCATGCTCGACGCCTTGACGATCGTCATCTTCCCGGCCCTGATGGCCTATGCGGCCTTTTCCGATCTGTTCACCATGACGATCTCGAACTGGATCTCCATCCTTCTCGTCGTGGCCTTCGTCGTGATCGCTCTTCTGCTCGGCGTGCCCGCGGCCGCGATCGGATGGCATCTCGCCGCGGGCTTGGTGGTGCTGGCCGTGACTTTCGCCTTTTTCAGCTTTGGCTGGATCGGGGGCGGCGACGCCAAGCTCGCCGCGACCACCGCCGTCTGGATGGGCTTCGACCATGTCACCGATTATGCCCTCAGCTCGGCCGTGATCGGCGGCGCCCTGACCTTGCTCCTGCTGCAATTCCGCCGGCTGCCCATGCCGGAATGGGCGCGGACGCGCGACTGGCTGATGCGCCTTCATGACCGCAATGTCGGCGTGCCCTATGGGATCGCCTTGGCCGCCGCCGGCCTTATTCTTTACCCGGAAACGCAAATCTTTATCGCCGCGCTCGGCGCCTGACGCAGCTGGAGCTAGTCGTTAAGACATTGAACGCCTTGCGCAAGCAGGGCGTTTTCTTTTTGCCGCCGGCCGAAGGACGTTAAAACGCGTGACGATCCATTAACCTTAATTTGACCTTTCGCTGTTTCAATTCGGTCAACGTCCCGTTCAGGGACCTCAATTCGGACCGTTGATACAGCCATGAAAAAAGCGCGGCTCATCTTCCTTGGCGTTGTCTTGGCTTCCGGCGCAGGCGCGTCCTATCTCGTCCTGTCGCGTCCCGAGCCCCCGCCGCCAGAGAAGATCGTCGTCGCGCAGCCGCCAGTGGCGACGGACCAGGTCCTCGTGGCCGCTCACGAGCTGAATTTCGGCTCCGTCGTCCAGCCCACCGATCTCACCTGGCAGGATTGGCCGAAGAACGCCTCGATCCAGGGCGTGATCCACAAATCCGAATCGCCCAACGCCATCGACGACGTCAAGGATTCGGTGGTGCGCGGCGCCTTCCTGCAGGGCGAACCGATTCGCCGCGACAAATTGTTCAAGGGCGGCAGCTCGGGCTATCTCTCAGCGATCCTGTCCCCCGGCTATCGCGCGGTCGCCATCAATATCGAAGGAAGCGGCGCGACCACGGCCGGCAATTTCATCCTGCCGAATGACCGCGTCGATGTGATTCGGATCTATCGAGACGAAGACGCCGCCAAGATCGGCTCCGGCGACGCCTATATCAGCGAAACCATCGTCCGAAACGTGCGGGTGCTGGCGATCGGCCAGAACGCGCAGGACAAGGGTGGCCAGGCGTCGATATCGGGCCCGACGGCGACGCTCGAACTCGACCCGGAGCAGGCTGAGGCGGTCGTCCTGGCTCAGCGCATCGGCCAACTCTCCCTCGTCCTTCGCCCGATGCAGGACAGCCAGGGCTCGAGCGGCCCGGTTGCGAGCAACCTCGAAATTCACGAACGCGCCGTCACCGTGGTGCGCGCGGGCGTCGCCACCCAATCGCGCGGCAAATGATTCGATGGCGCGCCCGACAGGCGACGCCCAGGAGAGAAAGACGATGCAGATGAACCGCCCCAGGCTGATCGGAGGTCTAGTCGCCCTGCTCGCCTTCGCCGCGCCGACGATTGACGGGCCAGCCCTGGCTCTCGACGGAGACACGGTCACGCTCCAGGGCCAGGGCGCCGTGAAGCAGCTGACCATGGGCGTCGGCAAGTCGATCATTGTCGATCTTCCCGCCGACGCCGGAGAAATCTTCGTCGGCAATCCGGCGATCGCCAACGCCGTCGTCCGCTCGCCGCGCAAGATCTATGTCATCGGCCAGAGGGCCGGCCAGACGTCGATTTATGCGATGGACAAGCAGGGCCACCGCATCGCCGCCCTGGAGCTGTCGATCGGACGCGACATCGGCCAGTTGCAGGCCATTCTCCAGACCGCCCTGCCAAACGCGCGAATCAACGCCAGGACGGTCAATGATTCGATCATCCTGACCGGCGAAGTCGATTCCGCGGCCGACATGCAGACGGCGCTGGATATCGCCAAGGGCTTCGCCGCCGACACCGGCAATAGTTTTGCGAGCGGGGCCGGCGGCGGCGCGCCTAGCGGGGCGAACGGCGCGCCCGGCGGCATGGGCGGCGGCGCTCCGATGGGCGGCGGTCTCGGGATGGGGAATTCCGGCATGGTCGTCAACGCCATGACGATCAAGGGCCGCGACCAGGTGATGATCAAGGTCACGATCGCGGAAATCCGGCGCGACATCGCCAAGCAGCTCGGCGTGAATTCTTCGACGCTCGCCGGCAATTGGGGCAGCCTGGTCCAGAACAATCCCTTCTCGATCAACGGCGGCACGATGGCCAATGGCGCAATCACGAATAACGCGCTGAATACGACAACGAATTTTGGCGGCCCCTGGTCCCTGACGCAGACCCTGACCGCCTTCGAAAGCAACAATGTGGCGAGAACCCTGGCGGAGCCCACGGTGACGGCGGTCTCGGGCGAAAGCGCCCAGTTCACGGTAGGCGGCGAGGTCCCGGTTTCGACCGGCACGACCTGCATGGGCGGCGGCACGACCTCGAACTGCCAGACCAACGTCACCTACAAGACCTATGGCGTGACGCTGAACTTCACCCCGGTCGTCCTCGCCTCGGGCCGGATTTCGCTGCGCCTCGCCACCGAAGTCTCCGAGATCGACCCCGCGAATTCGGTCATCATCAATGGCACGGCGGTCTATGGCTTCCGCACCCGCCGGCATGACACGACCGTCGAATTGCCCACGGGCGGCTCGATCGCGACCGCCGGCCTGATCTCGACCGCAAGCAACCAGGCGGTCAATGGCGTGCCCGGCGCCATGAACCTCCCCGTCCTCGGCCAGCTGTTCCGCTCGCGGGACTATCAGCGCAAGGAGACGGAGCTGATGATCATCGTGACGCCCTATATCGTCAAATCCGTGCCCAACAGCGCCCTGGCGCGGCCGGCCGACAATTTCGCCGACGCCAACGACCCCCAGGCCTGGCTGCTTGGCCGCGTGAACAAGCTTTATTCGAGCACCGACAATCCCGAGGTGGCCAAGCGCTTCAGCGGCCGCGTCGGCTTCATTCACGACTGAGGCTCGCCTGGCGCGCCGCGGAAGTCCACTGCTTCCGACGATGCGCCGAGACGAGGACACCGGCAAGCACAACGACCGAACGGACCCAAAATGTCGCACTTCAAACCTTTCCGGACCGGGGCCCGCCATCAGGCCGCCAGAAGACTGAGACTCGCAACGCTGCTTTCGCTCGCCGCGCCGCTTGCGGCCTGCTCGGGCGTCGATCGCGTCGTCACCAGCTCGATCGGCCAGGAGGACTACAGGGTCCGCCACCCGATCGAGCTGACCCAGGGCAAGGCCAATCTCGAAGTGATGCCGGAAGTGCGCGCCGGGGAGCTGGATTCGCGGACCCAGGCCCAGGTCAAGGAATTCGCTGAAGAGTACCACCGCCACGGATCTGGCGAGATCAGCATAACCCTGCCGGAGGGCGGGCGAAGCGCCGCCGAAGCGCGCGCCGCCTTGCCTGGCCTGCGTCGGGCGCTCGCCGCCGGCGGCGCGCACGGCTATGTCCATGTATCCCACTATCCCGTGGCCAATCCCGTGCTGGCCTCGCCGGTTCGCCTCTCCTATTCCGCCATTGTCGCCGAGGTTCCGACCCGCTGCGGCCAATGGCCGAACGATCTCGCCTCCGGCTCGTCGACCGTCGGCTGGAATAATTCCGAATATTGGAATTACGGTTGCGCGACCCAGCAGATGATGGCCGCCCAGGTCGCCGATCCGCGGGATCTGGTGGGCCCGGCCGCCGACACGCCTCCCGATCCGCAGATGCGTGGACGCGCCATCAAGGACGTTCGCGAGGGCAAGGATCCCGGAACATCCTGGAAAACCCAGAACACCAATCTCAGCGGCATAGGCGGCATGACCAACTAAGGCCGAGCGGGGAATCAACTCATGAGCAGAGAGACTTTCGAGACCGCCGCGGGGCATCCAAGCGCTGTCGCGATCACGCCCATGCCGCGCGTGTCGTTGCAGGCGTTCTGCGAAAGCGCCGAGCTGGCGGCCTTGATCCACGAGGCTGCCGACGATCGCCGCATGGAGAAAGCGCATGTCAAGGTGAACATGGGCGGCGCGTCCGCTGCGGTGGAGGCCTATCGCACCTCGCCGACGCCCAATGTCATCATCCTCGAGAACAGCGCCGACCGCGCCGAACTCATGGCGCAACTCGACGCGCTCGCCGAATATTGCGACGCCGGCACCAAAGTGATCGTCGTCGGACGGCACAACGATATTTCGCTCTATCGCGAACTGATGGGTCGCGGCGTCAGCGATTACCTGGTGCAGCCTTTCGGCGTTCTGGATTTCATCGGCGCCCTTTCGGCGCTTTACAACCACGACGTGACGGCGCCGCTCGGCCGCGTCATCGCGGTGGCCGGCAGCAAGGGCGGCGTCGGCGCGTCCTGCGTCGCCCACAATCTGGCCTGGTCGATCGCGCGCGATCTCGACCTGGCGACGGTCATCGTCGACGTCGATCTGCCTTTCGGCACGGCGGGACTGGATTTCAACCAGGACCCGCCGCAGGGCGTCGCCGAGGCGATTTTCGCGCCCGACCGCCTCGACAGCAATCTTGTCGACAGGCTGCTGTCGAAATGCAGTGAAAAACTCTCGATACTGGCCGCGCCGACGACCATCGAGCGCGCCTATGACATGCAGGAAACGGCCTTCGACCAGCTCATCGAGCTGCTGCGCGCCTCGACGCCCTATATCATCCTCGACATTCCGCATGTCTGGACGGCTTGGTCGCGACGACTTCTGACCGTCGCCGACGAGGCGCTGATCGTCGCTTCCCCCGAATTGGCGAGCCTGCGCAACACCAAGAGCCTGCTCGACAATCTGCGCGCCGCGCGCCGGAACGATCCCGCCCCGCGCATCGTCCTCAACGGCGTCGGCATGCCCAAGAGGCCGGAGATCACGACCACCGATTTCGCCAAGGCCATCGAGGCGGAGCCGGCCGTCGCGCTGCCCTTCGACGCCAGACTATTTGGCGCCGCGGCAAATAATGGCCAGATGATCGCCGAAGTCGAAGACGGCGCGAAGATCGCGGCCATTTTCCAGGATCTGGCCAGGATCGCCACGGGCCGCGCGGTTATCAAGCGCGCGCGCAAAAATCTGTTCGAGCCGCTGCTGGCGGTTTTGAAAGGCTGAATTCGGCCCTTTGTAGAGTCACAGGAGCACGGGACGGAAGATGTTTGGAAAGCGCTCGGGCGCCGGCGCCGCTTCGCCACCTTCGCCCAAAAAAACGACGGTCGTCGAGTCCTTCATTCCCGCGGCGCCCCAGCCGGCGGCGGCGTCCGCGCCGCCACCGGCCGGACCCGAAATTCGTCGATCGGACGAATATTACCAGACGAAGAGCATGATCTTCGGGGCCCTGATCGAGGCCATCGACCTCTCGCAACTTTCCAAGCTCGATTCGGACAACGCGCGCGAGGAAATCCGGGACATCGTCAACGAGATCATCTCGATCAAGAATGTCGTGATGTCGATCGCCGAGCAGGAGGATCTGCTCGACGACATCTGCAACGACGTTCTCGGCTATGGCCCGCTGGAGCCCCTGCTGGGGCGCGACGATATCGCGGACATCATGGTCAATGGCTCCGCCCGGACCTTCATCGAAGTCGGCGGCAAGATTCAACTCACCAATGTGCGCTTCCGCGACAATGCGCAGTTGATGAACATCTGCCAGCGCATCGTCAGCCAGGTCGGCCGCCGCGTCGACGAAGCCTCGCCGATCTGCGACGCCCGCCTGCTCGACGGCTCCCGCGTCAACGTGATCGCGCCACCGCTGGCGATCGACGGCCCGGCGCTCACGATCCGCAAATTCAAGAAGGACAAGCTGACCCTCGACCAGCTCGTTCGCTTCGGATCGATTTCACCCGAGGGCGGCGAAATCCTCAAGGTCATCGGCCGCGTGCGCTGCAATGTGCTGATTTCAGGCGGCACCGGCTCGGGCAAGACGACCTTGCTCAATTGCCTGACCAATTACATCGATCACGACGAGCGCGTCATCACCTGCGAAGACGCCGCGGAGCTTCAACTCCAGCAGCCGCATGTGGTGCGGCTGGAAACGCGGCCGCCCAATCTCGAAGGCCAGGGCTCGGTAACCATGCGCGACCTGGTCAAGAACTGCCTGCGCATGCGTCCCGAGCGCATCATCGTCGGCGAAGTGCGCGGCCCCGAGGCCTTCGACCTGTTGCAGGCGATGAATACGGGCCATGACGGCTCGATGGGCACGCTCCACGCCAACTCCCCGCGTGAAGCTCTGAGCCGACTGGAATCCATGATCACCATGGGCGGCTATTCCCTGCCGCCCCGCACGATCCGCGAAATGATCGTCTCCTCGGTAGACGTGATCGTCCAGGCCGCGCGCCTGCGCGACGGCTCGCGCCGCATCACCCATGTGACCGAGGTGATGGGCCTAGAAGGCGACGTCGTCATCACGCAGGATCTGTTCCTCTATGACATCCTCGGCGAGGACGCGAACGGCAAGTTGAAAGGCCGGCATCGTTCGACCGGCATCGGCCGCCCGCGCTTCTGGGAGCGCGCGCGCTATTTCGGCGAGGAGGAGCGGCTCGCGGCGGCGCTCGACGCCTCCGACGTGGGCGAATGACGGGAGGCTGAATCATGGACCTACGCTCCCTGCTGATCATCCTGCTCTCCGTCGTCGCGGTGGCCGGCGCCTTCTATGCCCTTGTCTTTCCGTATCTCACCGGCGAGGCCGTGGCCGAGAAGCGGCAGGCGCAGATCGTGGCCAAGGTCGGCGGCCGACGCACCGGCGCCGAGCGAATCATGGACGCGGCCGCGCGTCGCAAGCAGGTTTCCGACAGCCTGAAGGAAATCGAGCAGCGCAGCGCGGAGAAGAACAAGATCTCTCTGGAAACGCGAATCGCCCAAGCGGGGCTCGACATCAGCCGGATGCATTTTTTCGGGATTTCGGGCGTCCTGGCGGCGATAACGACGATCCTCCTTTTCGTGATCACGCGCAGTCCCGTCATGGCTATGGCCGGACTGTTGATCGGTGGTTTCGGACTGCCCAATTTCTGGTTGAAATTCACGACCGGCCGCCGCCTGAAGAAATTCACCAATGAATTTCCCAACGCCATCGACGTCATCATCCGCGGCGTCAAGGCCGGCCTGCCCTTGAACGATTGCATCCGCATCATCGCGTCCGAAGCGGCGGAGCCGGTGCGCAGCGAATTTCGCCAGGTGGTGGAGGCCCAGTCGCTCGGTCTGACAACCTCCGATGCGATCGAACGCATGCCGACGCGCATTCCGACGCCGGAGGCGAATTTCTTCGCCATCGTCATCGCGATCCAGCAAAAATCGGGCGGCAATCTCGCGGAGGCCCTGACCAACCTCTCGCGCGTGGTGCGCGAGCGCAAAAAGATGCGCGACAAGGTCAACGCGATTTCATCGGAAGCCAAGGCCTCGGCCATGATCATCGGTTCGTTGCCGATCGTCGTCGCCCTTCTCGTCTACATCACCAGTCCCCATTACATCGAACTTCTGTGGACGACCGACACGGGCCGGATGGTTCTCGCCGTCTGCGCTCTGGTCATGATGACTGGCTCATTCATCATGAAGAAAATGATCGCCTTCGACATCTGACAATCGGCGCCGAAATCGACAAGGCCGCAAGCAATGATGCACCTGTTCATCGAGACAATGGCCGATTCGCGAACCTGGTTCGCGGTGCTGGTCGGCGTTTTCACCGTAGCCAGCCTGCTCTCGATCGGCCTGCCCCTCATCGAGGGCGATAGGCTCGCCGACCGCATGAAGCTCGTCGCTTCCGAGCGCGAAAGGATCCGCGTGCGGGAGCGCGAGAAAATTGCCAGCCGCAACACCGGCAAGCTGCGGCAGACGCCCAAGACCTACATGAAGGACGTCGTCGACAAATTCAGCCTCTCGAAATGGCTGGGCACCGACGAGGCCAAGGCGAAAATGACCATGGCCGGCTATCGCGGCCCCCAGGCCGAGGTAGCGTTCCTGTTTTTCCGCCTGGTGACGCCGATCACCGCGGTGATCGTGGGCGCGCTCTACGTCTTCGTCCTGCTGAAGAACGACTGGCCGACGACGCCCCGCATCGCAATTGTGATATGCCTAGCCTATCTCGGCCTGAAGGGCCCCGAAATCTACATCGCAAACACGATCTCCAAACGCCAGTTCAGCATGCGGCGGGCCTTCCCGGACGCGCTCGACCTGCTGCTGATCTGCGTCGAGTCCGGCATGTCGATCGAGCAGGGCTTCCGTCGCGTCAGTCAGGAAATCGGCGCCCGCTCCGTTCCGCTTGCGGAAGAATTCGCCCTGACCACGGCGGAACTGTCCTATTTGCCCGACCGCCGCACCGCCTATGACAATTTTTACAAGCGCACCGGCCTCGACAGCGTGAAGAACATTACGACCTCGTTGATCCAGGCGGAAAAATACGGCACGCCGCTCGGAACGGCGCTGCGGATCGTGTCGCAGGAAGCGCGTGACCAGCGCATGATGGAAGCAGAGAAGAAAGCCGCCTCGCTCCCGCCGAAGCTAACCGTGCCGATGATCCTGTTCTTCCTGCCCGTCCTCTTCGCCGTCATCATGACGCCGGCAGTGATCCAGATCATGACGACGCATTTCTGAACGGCGCCCGGATTGCGAAAAAGGCGGCTTCCCGGGTGAGGGAAGCCGCCTTGCGGCAAGCCGCGTCAGACAGGCGTGGATCCAAAACTTCTTGTCAGTGGAAAGCAAGCTGTTCCTCAACGCGCAGAGGCGTCGAGGCTCAGCTGTTGCATTTTCCGGCTCGCCGCCGAGGTCTGCGTCTCCGCTTTGCCGACCGTCGAGGTCTGGATGTCGCGCCAGGCATTGGATTGGGAGATCATCTGGCGGATGGCGGCGACATTTTCTTTCGCCTGCTGCGGCGGAAGGTCGCGCGTGGAGACGCTTTCCGCTTCGGAGAACTTGCCCTCGAGCGCCAGGACGAGCGCGAGATTCTGGCGTTCGCGCATGTCGGCGCGCGGACTGTCCGCAGCTTGGCGCATCGCGCTTTCGGCGCGGGGCAGGTCGCGCGAGAGGGCGTAGGACAGGCCGAGATTCGACAGGACGGACGGCTCGCCGGGCGCGATCTTGAGGGCCGTCTCGTAATAATCCTGGGCGGCCTTGTGATCGCCAAGCTGATCGGCGATCGATCCACGCGTGCTCAGAACCGACCAATTGGGATCGTCCGGCGAATCGGCGTTGTTCAGCACGTTCTGCGCCCGCTGCAGTTGGCCGTCATCCGCCAGCGCCTTGCCAAAGGCGGCGAGGACGGCGCGGTCGCGGGGATATCTGATCGCGATGCTTTCCATCACCGCGGCGGCCTGACTGTTGAGATCGCGCGAGCGCAAAGCTTTCGCATAGGCCATTGCGATCTGCTTGTTGTCGGGATGGGCCTCGTAGCTCCGACGCAATTGTTCGGAATAGACGCGAAGGTCATCCGGCGAGGAAGACGCCGGATGGTTGGGAACGCCGCTGATCGAGCCGGTTACGTCGTCCATGCTGACCGTCTTGCAGCCCGTCAGGGCCAGAAGCGCGACGACCGCGACGCCGCCGAGAACGGCGCGCGGCTTGAAAAAGGCTTTCCTGGTGTCCCGCCTCATATTCCGCGATCCTCCGGCCGAATTGACCTTTCCATGAGAACGAATAATTCGTTAACCCTAATAGTTGGTTAATTCGGCGGAGTCGGCGTGCGAAAAGGCTGGAGCCGACGCGCGCGGAACGCCAAAATTGGAGCGAGGGACTCTGTCCGCCATGGTCGATCTGCCGAAACTGAAATTCGCGAGCCCGAAAGAAAAAGGCGTCATGGTCTGGCTGGCCGAGCCGCAAAACTTCGCCGCCGCAATGGCCGCGCCGGAAAAGGCGGCGGACTTGCCTTCGGAGGCGCTCGCCTTTGCGGCGACGACCCGGTTCGAGGCCAAGGCCGGCCGCCTTTTGTGGTTTGTCGGCGCGGATGGCGCGCCCGGCGCCGTCTATTTCGTCGATACGGGCGCGGCCGCCGATCCGTTCCAGCCCGCCGCGCTGGCGGGCTTGCTTCCATCGGGGGTCTATCGCTTCGCGACGCCACCCGGCAAAGCCGATCTCGCCTCCCTCGCCTTTTTGCTCGGCTCGCATCGATTCGCCCGCTACAAGAGCGAGCGCGAGGCGCCGCGCCTGATCGCGCCCGCAGGCGTCGGCGTCAAAGAGATCGAATCCATCGCCAACAGCGTCGCCTTCGCCCGCGACCTGATCGATACGCCGGCCAACGATCTCGGGCCGGACGAGCTCGAAGCCGCAATCCAGGCGGTTGCGGACCGGTTCGGGGCCAAGATCAGCGTGATTCGCGGCGAAAAGCTCGCGCGCGACTTTCCGCTGATCCACGCCGTCGGCAAGGGGTCGCCGCGCGCGCCGCGCCTCGTGGACCTGCGCTGGAAGCCGAAGCGGGCGCGCCAGCTCACCCTCGTCGGCAAGGGCGTCTGCTTCGATTCGGGCGGCCTCGACATCAAGCCCGAAAGCGCCATGGGGCTGATGAAGAAGGACATGGGTGGCGCGGCGGCGGCGATCGCGGCGGCCGCGATGATCATGGCTGCGGACGTCGATGTCGCGCTGCGCCTCATCGTCCCGATCGTCGAGAATTCGGTCTCCGGCGAGGCTTTTCGGCCGGGCGACGTCTATTCCTCACGCAAGGGGCTCAGCGTCGAGATCGGCAATACCGACGCGGAAGGACGCCTGATCCTCGCCGACGCCCTGGCGCTCGCCAGCGAGGAAAAGCCGGAGCTTCTCGTCGATTTCGCGACGCTCACCGGCGCCGCGCGCGTCGCTCTCGGTCCCGACCTGCCGCCCTTCTTCACCGATGATGAGGCGCTCGCCGCCGACATCGCCCGTCATGGCGCGGCCGTCAACGATCCAGTCTGGCGCCTGCCGCTCTGGCAGGCCTATGATTCGAAGCTCGACGGCAAGGTCGGCCAAATCACCAACGCTCCGGCCGGCGGCATGGCGGGGGCGATCACCGCCGCCTTGTTCCTGCGCCGCTTCGTGGACCGCTCCGCCGAATCGAAAACCTCGTGGGTCCATTTCGACATCTACGGCTGGACGCCCGCCGCGAAGCCCGGACGGCCGGAGGGCGGCGAGGCGCAGGTGGCGCGGTTGATCTTCAGCCTGGCCCAGGAGAGATTCGGCGCGGCAAATCTTCGGTAACCCGGAGGCGTTACATCAAATAGCTCCCTGTGCGGGGGCCGGAGACGACCATTGACCTACGATCCAAGACTGACGCCGGCGCGGCCCGATCTCGCAGCCGAACATTTGCGCGACACGGTCGCCGCCGAGTCTTACGCGCCGGGCCGCCGCATGCAGATCAGCATCGCCTTTGCCGACCTGCGCCGCTCGCCGTCCGAGAGCGCGGCCACCGACACCCAGGCGCTGTATGGCGAGACGCTGATCGTCTATGAAGACAAGGACGGCTGGAGCTGGTGTCAGCTCGATCGCGACCGCTATGTGGGCTATATCCGCTCCGACGCCCTCACCAGCCGGGTCGTCAAGCCGAACCAGCGCGTCCGCGTTCGCCATACGCTCGTCTATTCCGCGCCGGACATCAAATCGCCGCCGATCGCCGCCTTGCCCTTCGGGGCGGAGGTTCACGTCGTCGGCGCCAGCGAGAAATTCTGCGAGCTTCACACCGGCGGCCATGTCTTCGCACGCCATCTTGCGGTGAGCACCCGGCCCTTGAGCGATTTCGTCGGCCTCGCGGAAATGTTCCTGCACACGCCCTATCTGTGGGGCGGCAAGACCGATGTCGGCATCGACTGTTCGGGCCTCGCCCAGGTTGCGCTGATCGCGGTCGGCGTCGCCGCGCCGCGCGACACCGACATGATGGAAACCATGCTCGGACGCCCCGCCGATGTCGACGAGAGATTGCGCAGCCTGCGCCGCGGCGATCTCGTCTTCTGGCGCGGCCATGTGGGCATCATGCAGAACGAGGAGATGCTGCTGCACGCCAACGGCTATACGATGACGGTCGCCAGCGAGCCGCTCGCGGTCGTGCGCGATCGGATCCGGTCAACGGATTTTTCCGAGATCACCTCGGTCCGCCGGGTCTGACGGCCGTCGCCCGGAGCGCGAAAAAGGGATCGGGCGGACCGTGGCCGGTCCCAATGTCCAGGTCCGCGCCCGCCTTCAAGGCTTCGGTCAAAAAGACCTTGGCGTCACTTATCGCCTGTTTCAGTTCGGCGCCCTGGCCAAGGCGCGCCGCAATCGCCGAGGACAAGGCGCAACCTGTGCCGTGAGTGTTCCGCGTGGCGATGCGCGGCGCGGAAAATTCGGTGAATTCGCCTCCATCGTAAAGCAGGTCGAAGGCCGCGCCGTCGGGCAGGTGGCCGCCCTTGACCAGGACCGCCGGCGCGCCGAGCGCATGGAGCTTCAAGGCGATCGCCCGCATCTCGCCGGGGTTTTCCGGCATGCGATCGCCGGCGAACAAGGCGCTTTCCATGAGATTGGGCGTCACCAGCCGCGCCAGCGGAAAGAGCGTTTCGCGAATTGGCGCCATGAGCCTGTCGCCGCCCAGGCTGTGGCCGCCGCTGGCGACCATTACGGGATCGAGGACGATATTGCGCGCCGCAAATCGCCTTAATTGCAAGGCGATGGCCTCGACATTCTCGACGGCTCCGATCATGCCGATCTTCACCGCGTCGACCGCGATGTCGCTGAAAATCGACTCGATCTGGGCGCTGACGAAATCGGCGGACACCGGCTGGACCGCCTGCACGCCGAGCGTGTTCTGCGCCGTAAGCGCAGTCAGCGCCGCCATGCCGTAGCAGCCCAGCGCGGAAAAGGTCTTGATGTCGCCCTGCGCGCCGGCGCCGCCCGAAGGATCCGATCCCGCGATCGAAAGGATTTTGGCGACGCTCGGCATGGGCGAGTCCATCGGTGAAAAACTACACGGGGAGCCAGAAGGCGGCGAGGATGGCGCCGACGATGGCGGAAAGGAAGAGAATGGCGTCGTGGGCGGCGAGCATGGCGCGCGAGGGATTGGCGCGGCCATAGAGCCGCAGCGACGCGCCGGCGGTGGCGAAGCTCCAGCCGACCGCGACGGCGATCAGCGCCGAGGCGAAGCGCCAGTAGTCGCGGGCGAAATATTCCAGCCCCCAGGCGGCGGCGATCAGCGCGAGGCCGAGCGCGGCGATATTCTGGGCGCCGATCCGGCGCGCAAGCGCCCCGGCGAAAAAAGCCGGGGCATACATGGCGACCACGTGCCAGGAAATGGCGCTGAAGACGACGGGAACGCCGATGCCGCAGCCGGCCATCGCGCCCGGCGCGGCGACCATGGCCGCCGTCATCCCGAACCAGGCGAGGGCTGCGACCAGACTCGGCGCGACAAAGGCCCGCCAGTCGGGCCGCGCCTCCGCCCGCGTGGCCTGATGGGGCAGAATGGGCGCGCGCGCCGTGGTGAGCACGGCCATGACCAGAACCAGGACCTGCGCGAAGGCGGCGGCGAGCGCCGTCGCGGCGAAAAGCGAGGCTGGCGCGGTCTGCGCCACGACATAGGCCAGCGCAGGGCCGACCAGTCCGGCGAGGCCGCCGCTGCCAAAGACGATCAAGGCGGCGCGGGCCTGCGCCGAGGCCGTCGAGCCGAGCGCCGCCTCATGCCGGTAGAACAGCGAAAAGCCCTGCGCCACGCCGAGCCAGAAGGCGCCGAGGCAGAAGGGCGCGAAGAGATCGAAGGACAGCGCCCAGGCCATGATGAGGCCGCCGGCGACGCCGAGGCTCGCGCCGAGCGCGAGAGCCGCGCGCCGGCCGAAGGCGTCGAGCAGGAAGGACGCCGGAAAGGTCGCGGTCGCCGCGCCGAGCAGCATCGCGACATAAGGCGCCGACATCAGGCGCGGATCGGGCGCCAGCAGCCGCCCCGCCAGCGGCAACATGCCAAGGGCGAGGCTTTGCGAGAGCACCGATAGCGCGAAGCCCGCCGCAAGAGTCGCAACGCCGGGGCTCCAGCGCGCCGAATCCGGCGCGACGCCCGGCGCCGGCGCCCCGGGCGGGCAGAAACAGGCCATGCGGCCGGCGCGCGCGGCCGCGCCGCCTTCCGCCGCCTGGGGAACGGACGGCTCCGTCGCAGTCATTTCTTCTCGATGTCGTCGTCTTGCAGGATCCGATAGGCGGCGCCTTCGAGATCCTCATATTGGCCGCTCTTGAGCGACCAGAACAGGCCGTAAAGGCCGACCAGGCCGAGAGCGATGGCTGCGGGAATGAGAAAGACCAGGACATTCATGGCGTCGATCCACTGATGGCCGGGCGTCAGGCCGATGGGGCCACGGCGGACCCACGGAGGCCTGCCGGCCGCTGCGGTCCGCCGCTCGCGCCCTTCGCGTCCCGAAGCAGAAGAGTGACGCCTTTGCCCGGTCCGCGCAAGCGCAGGGCGTTGAGGGTGACCAGAATGGACGAGCCGGACATGGCCAGCGCGGCGAACAGCGGCGAGGCGTGGCCCGCCATCGCGACCGGAACGGCGATGGCGTTATAGCCGATGGCGAGGGCGAGGTTCTGCCGCATCAGGGCGCGCGCCCGCCGGGCGACGGAGAGCGCGGCGGCGACCGGCGCCAGCTTTTCGCCGAGGAACACTGCGTCGGCCTGGGTTTGTGTGAGATGGACCGCGTCGATCGGCGAAAGCGACGCATAAGCGGCGGCGAGCGCCGGCGCATCGTTGAGCCCGTCGCCGACCATCAGGACCTTCGCCCTCTTCGCGTTCAGTTCGTCGATGACGGCGATCTTTTCCGCCGGCTTCAGCCCGCCGCGCCATTCCTCGACATTCAACTCGCGCGCGACCGGCGCCACTGCTTCCGCGCGATCGCCGGAAAGAATCCCGATCCGCAGGCCCTTGTCGCGCAGCAGGGACACAACCCTGACCGCGTCCGGGCGCAGGGTCTGCCGGATCAGGAGCCGCGCCCATCGTTCGCCCATGCGGACGAAAATGGCGCTCGCATCGGCGTCCCCGCCGGGGGACTCGACGTCGCAGAACGAGGCCGAGCCCAACAAGGCGTCGCCGTCGCCATAGGGCGCGGCGACGCCGAGGCCGGGCGTCTCGCGGGCGTCAGGCAGAGGCGCGGAGCCGCGGGCCGCGCGCGCGAGGGCGATGGCGAGCGGATGGCTCGAGGAATGGGCGAGGCGGCCCGCCAATTCGAGCAGGTCGGGCGCGATTTCGGCGCTGTTGACGACGCGGGGCTCGGGCAGGGTCAGCGTGCCGGTCTTGTCGAAGATGACATGATCGACCTCGCCGAGTTTTTCGAGGCCGGCGGCGTCGTTGAGAAAAAGGCCGGAACGGAAGAAGGCGCCCGACGCCATGGCCTGAACCGCCGGAACCGCGAGGGCGAGGGCGCAGGGACAGGTGATGATGAGCACGGAAATGGCGATGACCAGCGCGTCATGCGCGCTGGCGCCGAGGAGGAAATACCAGGTCAGGCCGGTCGCCAGCGCCGCCAGATGGACGACGGGCGCGTAAAGCTGCGACACCCGGTCGGCCAGCAGCACATAGCCGGAGCGCGCGGCGCTGGCGGCGTCGATCAGGCGCGCCGCCTCGTCGATCAGCGCGGAATGGCCGGCCGCCGTGACGCGCACGGTCAAGGCGCCGTCGCCATTGACCGAACCGGCGTAGATATTGTCGCCGACGCCGACGGGTTTTCCCAGTGTTTCGCCGGTGATCGCGCTTTCGTCGACCGCGCTGGCGCCGCTTTCGACCACGCCGTCGGCGGGCGCGCGCTCGCCCGCGCGCACCAGAACGCGATCGCCCTCGGCGAGCGCCGCGACCGGCGTCAGAACGAGACTCTCCTCGCCCTCGGCGGCGTCCGGCGTGAAACGCAGGGCGTTTTCACCCTTGAGCGCCGCGAGATTGCCCGCCGCCGCCCGGGTCTTGCGGCGCATCGCCTGATCCATGACCCGGCCCGCGAGAAGGAAGGCGAGCAGCATGATCGCGGAATCGAAATAGGCGTGCGGCGCGTGTGTCCAGGTTTCGTAAACGGAAAGGCCCAGCGCGAGGATGACCCCGATCGTGATCGGCACGTCCATGTTCAGACGGCCCTGGCGCAAGGCGGTCCAGGCGCTGCCGTAGAAGGGCTGGCCGGCATAGGCCGCCGCGGGCAGCGCGATCAGGGCGGAAAGGAAATGGAAGAAATCGCGGGTCTCGGGCGGCATGGACGCGCCTTCGCCGGACCAGATCGAAATGGACAGCAGCATGATGTTCATGGCTGCGAAGACGGCGACGCCCAGGCATTTGAGCAGGAGCGAGAAACGCGCCGCCTCATCCGCCTCGACCTGGCGCTGTTCATAGGGATAGGCGCGATAGCCGATCGCTTCCAGCGCATTGGCGAGGCCGCCCGCCGCGATTCTGTCCGCCTCGAAGGTCACGGCGAGACGGTGGCTCGTCAGGTTGAGTCGCGCGTTCATCACGCCGGGCAGGCGCTTCATCGCCGTCTCGATATCGCCGAGACAGGCCGCGCAGGTAATGCCGTCGATCGCGAGGTCGATCCGCGACCGCCCTTCCGCATCGGTCTTCACGAAATGCGAATAATCGGGCGACGCGGACATCTTACTCGACGAAGAAGGAATTGCGCGAGCGGAATATGCGCTCGCCATTGCGCGCGAGGTCCACCTCGACTTCCCATCGGCCATGGGTCAGGGGGGCGGCGCCGGAATAGACGCCTTCGGCGATCGCCGCCGCCGCAACCTGCTTGTCGAGCCGTCGGGTTGCCGGGAAATAGAAATTCAGCGATGCGTCGAGGCCGGAAACCGGCTGCCCCGCCTTGTCCTTCACGGACACGGTGATCTGGGTGGCGCCGTCGTCCGGCGTGCGGGTCAAATCAACCGTCCAGCCAAGCGCGGACTGGGCTTTCGCGGCGGCGATCTCCTTGTTGTAGGCGAGGCCCGTGTCATAGGGATCGTTGGCGTCGAGGCCGCTGAAGGTTTTCACGGCAAAAGTCGCGAAGATGAAATTCACCGCGAGCATGACGCCGAAAAAGGCGACAAGAATCAACATCACCACGCGCCCGGTCAGAGGCCGGCCCGACGGTTGGAAGTCGCTTTCTTCTTTCACCATGCCTTTGTTCCCGAGCCTCTTCGCGCCGCTCAGGGCGCCTTGAAATAGTCGGCCTTCTTCACGGTTTCGCCCGTCTTCACATCGGTGAGGACCATCTGGATGGGCGTGCTTTGTGGCAATTGCGCGTCAGGAGGCGTGGTCACCGTCACCCGCAATTCGAGCGTCTGGTCCGGTGGCGCGACGACGGGAACGCCGCCGGCGTCGCCCGGCGCTTCGCCCATGACCGCGAGCTTGCCCTGCGGCAAGCCATCCAGCGACAATTTGAACTGTCGTTCGTAGCCCTTCGGATTGAGCACCCGAACCGTATAGACATTGCGGATCGAGCCGTCCGACAAGGTGACGAAGATCGGATTGCGATCATGCATCACGTCGCATCCGAGGCTGCGGCGGGTTGCGAGGGAAAACGCCATGGCCGAGGCGACGGCGACGATCAGCGCCACATAGACGATTGTGCGCGGACGCGCGAGCTTGGGCTTGAGCGCGGGAAGCCCTTCGGCGCGCCGGGCGATGTTGTCGTCGGTGTCATAGCCGATGAGGCCGATCGGGCGTCCGATCTTGCGCATGACATTGTCGCAGGCGTCGATGCAAAGGCCGCACTGGATGCAGCCCATGCTCAGGCCTTCGCGAATGTCGACGCCCGTGGGGCAGACGGCGGTGCACTGGCCGCAATCGACGCAATCGCCCGCGGGCTTGCCCTCCTCGCGCAGGAGCTTGGCCTTTTTCACCGATGCGCGCGGTTCGCCGCGATCGACGCGATAGCTCACATTGAGCGCATATTCGTCGGTCAGCGCGGCCTGGATGCGCGGCCATGGGCACATGTAGAGGCAGACCTGCTCGCGGGCGAAACCCGCGAGCAAATAGGTCGTGGAGGTGAGAATGAGGATCCAGATATAAGCCTGCGCCGGAGCCTGGAAGGTGACAAGCTGCTTCACCAGCGTCGGAGCGTCGGCAAAATAGAGAACCCAGGCGCCGCCGGTCCACCAGGCGATCATCAGCCACAGGGAATGTTTCAGAATGGCTTCGGTGACGGTTTCCAGGCTCCAGGGTTGCTTGGCCTTGAGCATGCGTTCGCGACGGTCGCCCTGGGTCCAGCGCTCGATCAGGAGATAGAGGTCGGTCCAGACTGTCTGCGGGCAGAGATAGCCGCACCAGATGCGGCCGGCGACCGCATTCATCAGGAAGAGCGTGAATGAAGCAAGGATGAGCAGGCCCGTAAAATAATAGACTTCCTGGGGCCAGATCTCGATGCCGAAGAAATAGAAGCGGCCGTTGCTCAGATCGACCAGCACTGCCTGCGAAGGCTGGTCAGGCCCGCGATCCCACCGGACGAAGGGAAGGAAATAATAGACCAGCATGCCGACGCCGAGCAGGACCCATTTGATGTTGCGGAATGTGCCGGAGACGCTTTGGGGGTAGATCTGCTTGCGGGACTCATAGAGCGGGCCGTCCTCCGACGCGGCGGCCGCCGCGTCAGCCTTCTTGAGACCTGACCCTGAAATTGCGTTCATATCGCCATCTCGAAAAACAAACCGCGCCCCTCAAGGGCGGGATCACACAGTCTTGCCCCCTTATAAGCCGAAGCGGGCGGTCGGAGTCGAGTTAATTGCGCGCGGTTTTGTCGCATTCGCGTGAATGCGCGCGCGATGGACCGCGGCGGCTCGCCGGCAAAGAAAAACGCGCGCCGCAGGGAACGGCGCGCGCCTGAAAGTCGGGCGCGGACGTCGGCTTTTCGCCGGCTCCGCGCCGTCCATTCGGTTATTGGCCGCCGCCCAGCGAGTGGACATAGACCGTCAGCGCCTTGATCGTGGCGGGATCGAGCTTGGAGCCCCAGGCCGGCATGTGGCCGCCGCGACCATAGGTAATGGTCTGGATCAGGTCGGCCTTGTCGCCGCCATAGAGCCAGATCCTCGTGGTCAGGTTCGGCGCGCCGACGTCGGGATTGCCCTTGGCGTTTTCGCCGTGGCAGGCCGCGCAATTATCGGCGAAGACCTTCTGCCCGGCCGAAACGTCCGCCGTCGTCTTGTGCGACAGCGAATAGACGTAATTCGCGACGTTCTCGATCTGCTGCTTGTCGAGGCCCGCCGTTCCCCAGGCCGGCATGTCGCCCTGGTGACCGTCAGGATCGCCATAGCGCGCGCCATGGGTGATGGTCGCGCTGATCTGGTCCAGCGTGCCGCCCCAGAGCCAGCGGTCGGCGGTCAGGTTCGGATAGCCTTTCGAGCCCTGGCCGTTGGAGCCGTGGCAGGGCGCGCAGTTGACGCCGAAAGCCGAATGGCCGAAGGCGCGCGCGAATTCCGCCATTTTCGGATCCGAGGCGATCTGCTGGAGGGTTGAATTGTTCAACTGCGTCACCATCGAGGCGCGCTGGGCCTGGAGATCCTGCAGTTCGGCGGTCACGGCGCCGCGCGACGACCAGCCGAGGATGCCCGGCGTTTGCCCGCCCGGAAGCGGAATCGCCGGATAGAGGATCCAATAGCCCACTGACCAGACCATGGTGGCGTAGAGCACATAGAGCCACCATTTCGGGAGCGGCGTATTCAGCTCCTTGATGCCGTCCCATTCGTGGCCCGTGGTTGCAGTCCCCGTGGCCGCGTCAATATCTTGATGCGTATGATCAACCATCGTTCAGTCCTCGTTCAGCGGCAGGCGGGAGGCCTCATCGAAGCGTTTCTTGTGGGACGGCCAGAGCGCGAAGGCGATAACGCCGAGGAACGCGACGATGACCGACAGCAGGCTGAAGAGTTTCAGCGGCCCGAGAATGGCTTCGAAATAGTCCATATCGCCTCCTCAGCGCCAATTGGCCTTTTCGTTGAACAGCTTGAAGTCCACCGTCGTGCCCAGCATCTGCAGATAGGCGACCAGGGCGTCCTGTTCGGTCGGCGTGTCGGCGCTGCGGAGGCTCGTATGCGCGACCGCCTTCGGATAGCGCTTGACGAGATCCGTCATCGACGGGTCGTCGGGGCTCAACTGGGCCTTGATGTCGGCCTTGGCCTTTTCGATCATGTCCGGCGTATAGGGCACGCCCTCGACCGCCAGAACGCCCATGTCTTCCTGGATGTGGGCGTAATCCAGCGGCGTATCGGCCAGGAACTCATAGCGGGGCATGACCGAACCCGGGACGACCGAGCGCGGATTGTTCAGGTGGCCGCGCTGCCAGTCGTCCGAATATTTGCCGCCGACGCGGGCAAGGTCGGGACCGGTGCGCTTCGAGCCCCACTGGAACGGATGGTCATATTTGGACTCCGCGGCCAGCGAGTAATGGCCATAGCGCTCAACCTCGTCGCGCAGGGCGCGGATCATCTGCGAATGGCAGAGATAGCAGCCCTCGCGGACATAGATGTTGCGGCCGGCCAGTTCGAGCGGCGTGTAGGGGCGCACGCCGTCGATCGTTTCGATTGTGCTCTTGAGATAGAAGAGCGGGCCGATTTCGACCAGACCACCGATCGCGACGACAATGAGAATGCCGACGGAAAGGATGATGCTGTTCTTTTCGAAGATCGCGTGTTTGTTCCAAAGCGACATGGTCGATCTCCTCACTCGGCCGGCGCGAGCGCGGGTTTGGCTTCGGGGGCGCCCGCCTCTTCAGGCGAAGCGAGGGTCTTGTAAAAGTTGAAGGCCATGATCAGCGCGCCGACGAGGAACAGGCCGCCGCCCGCCGCACGGATCACATAGAAGGGGTGCATGGCCTCGACGGTTTCGATGAAGGAATATTCAAGGAAGCCGTTCGCGGTATAGGCGCGCCACATCAGGCCCTGCAGGATGCCCGACACCCACATTGCGGTGATGTAGAGCACGATGCCGATGGTGGCGACCCAGAAGTGCCAGTTGACGAGCTTCAGCGAATAGAGCCTGCGGTTGAACACCCAGGGGATCATGCAATAGAGGGCGCCGAAGGAGACGAAGCCCACCCAGCCGAGAGCGCCGGAGTGCACGTGACCGATGGTCCAGTCGGTGTAATGCGACAGGGAATTGACCACCTTGATCGACATGAGCGGCCCTTCGAAGGTCGACATGCCGTAGAAGGCGACGGACACGACCAGCATGCGCAGGACGGGGTCGGTGCGCAGCTTGTCCCAGGCGCCCGAGAGCGTCATCAGGCCGTTGATCATGCCGCCCCAGGAAGGCATCCACAGCATGATCGAGAAGGTCATGCCCAGCGTCCCCGCCCAGTCCGGCAGAGCCGTGTAGTGCAGGTGGTGCGGACCCGCCCAGATATACATGAAGATCAGGGCCCAGAAGTGGATGATCGAGAGCCGGTAGGAATAGACCGGACGCTCGGCCCGCTTCGGCACGAAATAATACATGATGGCCAGGAAGCCGGCGGTCAGGAAGAAGCCCACCGCGTTATGGCCATACCACCACTGGAACATGGCGTCCTGAACGCCCGACCAGACGATGTAGGACTTCGGCGAGAAGATCGACACCGGAATCGCCGCGTTGTTGCCGAGGTGCAGCATGGCGATCGTGATGATGAAGGCCAGGGTGAACCAGTTGGCGACGTAGATATGGGGCTCCTTGCGCTTCCACAGGGTCGCGAGGAAGACCATGAGATAGGAGACCCAGACGATGGTCAGCCAGAGGTCGGCGTACCATTCCGGCTCGGCGTATTCCTTGGACTGGGTGATGCCGAGCAGATAGCCCGTGCCCGCGATCACGATGAAGAGGTTATAGCCGAGAACGACGAACCAGGGCGCCAGTTCGCCCGCCAGGCGGGCGCGGCAGGTGCGCTGGACCACATAGAGCGAGGTCGAGATCAGCACATTGCCGCCGAAGGCGAAGATCACCGCCGAAGTGTGCAGCGGACGCAGGCGGCCGAAATTGATCCAGGGTAGGCCCATGGACAAGTCGGGATAGGCCAGCTCCAGCGCGACGATCAGACCGACGAGGAAGCCCGCGATGCCCCAGAGCACCGCCGCGAGGCTGGCGAATTGGATCGGGCCGTAATTGTAGTTCGGCCGGCCGTCGATTTCCTGCGGAATGAATGCGGGGCGATTGGTATAGCGCTTGAAGATCAGGAACGCCGAGCCGAAGCCGGCAAGCGCAAACAGGAACATGTGGAACGCATAGGCGGCCGTGTAGGCCCTCGATGCGATGAACAGCGTCAAAAAGGCGCCGGCGAAGGAGAGGATGATCCCCAGCATTTCGCCGATCGTCATGTTCTTGCCGCCCGACGGCGACGCAGTGGAAATCGAACTTGCTTGCGCCATGTTTTCGCCCCAATGAAATCGCGCCTGCGCCATGAAGGCGCGGGCGCGCCATTGGACGGACCATTGCCCGCCCCTTCAAAGCTTTCATTGACCCAAGTCAAATGAAGCGCTTGATCGCCTCAATAGCTTGAAAATGGAATCAATGCGATAGGACAAGGGTTCAATGTCGCGTCAGCGCGACCATTCGCCGCGCTTTTTCCACGAATCGCCTGAACTTCTTGCGCCTTCCATTTGCCACGATTCCGGCGCGCCGCATCTTGTTCCGGCCCGTCCGCGGCGCGCCTCACTCGCCGGCGGACTCAGGAAGCGGCCGTTCGCGCAAGGGGCCGGGATAAGCGGCGACGGCGCGCTCGATCAGCTTCTTCTCCTGGGTGTGGATCAGCCACCAGCCGACGCCGACGCCGAGCGCCACGAGCCCGAGCACGATCTTGCCCAAAGGCCCCGCGACCCGCTCGAACGCGTCGCCGAAGGCGTAGCCGCCGAGGCCGAACAGGATCGCCCAGACCACGCCGCCGCTGGCGTTGTAGAAGAGGAACAGGCCCCAGCCATAGCGGTTCACGCCGGCGAGGAAGGCGGCGAAGATCCTCAGCAGGGCGATGAAACGGCCGAAGAAGACGATCTTCGCGCCATGGTTGTCGAAAAGATATTGGCCAAGCTTGATCCGCTCGTCCGTCAGGCCGAGCTTGCGGCCGTGCCTCAGCAGGAGCGGCAGGCCGAAGCGGCGTCCAGCCCAGAAGCCGACATTGTCGCCGAGCACGGCGCCCGCCGCCGCCAAGGCGATGACCAGCTTGATGTCGAGCAGACCGGTCGCGCCCGCGAACATCGCGGCGAGCACCAGCGCCGTCTCGCCGGGCAGGGGAATGCCGGCGCTTTCCAGCGCCACGATGCAGAAAACCGCGAGATAGCCATGCTGCGCGATCAGCGGTTTGATCGTTTCAACAAACATCGTGCCTTCCGTGGGCGCCTCTCAGCTACGCGACCCTGGGGGCCTCGGGGCGCAGCAATTTCCGATCCCTAACGCAACAGCGTTGAAATTCCGTTGGCCCGCCCAAAACGTGCAGGTCGCCGGTTGCCGGCGACGACAACCCGAGCGGCTCGGACATGGCCCTTCGCCGCCCCGATCAGCTTTTGCTCGTTTCTGCGATAATGCCGCCAGACGGCGAAAATCAGGCCGACAGGATCCGCGACCCGATGGAATTTCGCCCGAACGTATAGGCGCCGAGCCCGAAGATCGTCGCCCAAACAATTCCGCCGGCGGCGTTGTAGAAGAAAAATCGGACCGGCGCCAGTTTGTTGGCGCCGGCGAGGATGGCGGCGAAAACGCGCAGGATAGCGACGAACCGGCCAAAAAAGACGATTGCCCCGGCGGCCGCGGAGGCGACGAAGACCGTCGCGCCGGGCGCGGGAATTCCCGCGCGACCAGCGCGAAAATGGCCCAGGGACCATAATGCGCGACGAAATCCGCCTTCAGGGGTTGAAGATGCTACAAGCGGCTCCAGGCTCGGGGGGCTCTTATCGCCTTCCCCGGCGCCCGAGGCGAGCGCAACGCCGGGGAGGCGTCAGCCGCACAAGGGCTTGGCGCCGCACACGGTCAGCTCGGACGCGGGGGACGTGCGCCACCCCGCAAGCGCGCTCTCTCTCGACAGCGGCTTGGCCGCGATCGGGCGGTAATCGCGGCCGACGCTTGGCGCCGCGTCGCGCGCGACGTCCCAGGCGCCCTCCAACGCCGTTTCGAGGACATGGCGCAGGCCGGCGAGAAGCGGCATGTCGTGTCGGAACATGCCCAGTTCGAGAAGCTTGCGGCGCCGCGGGCTCGCCTTGCGATCGTAATCGGCGAGCAGAGCGGAGACGAAGGCCCCGGCAGGCTTGCCGGCGCGACGGGCCGCCGCCGCGACGCGCCGTTCGAACTTCCCGCCGAGGCAAGCCAGAGCCGCGGCGGCGACATGTTCATTGGCGCATGTGCGGAACAATTCGGTCGTTCGCATGAAGGGCTCCGATTTCGGAAACGCCGGCGCGAAATAGCTTTAAAAACAACACGCGCGGCGGTTCTGGAAAAAACCGTTGCTGGAACTCAACGCCATCGGGAACTCAGCAACGATACCAGCGCAGCCCCCCGCCAACCGAATCACAATCCCGTGATGGTTACGATCCGACCGGCCGTAAATTGAAGCAGATCAATGATTTTTTAACGATTCCCGGCCCCTGGCCCATAGCCCGCGAAACGCTCGACCAGGGTCAGGACTTCCTCGTCAGGCAGGATGACCGGCCCGCCGGCGAGGCTGGCGAGATAATGTTGCCGGGCCAAGGTCTCCAGTTCGCCGGCAAGCCAGAGCGCGCGCTTGAGGTCGGGCCCGACCGCGATCATGCCGTGGCTCCCGAGCAGCACGCCCTGGCGCGGCCCAAGTCCGGCGACCGCCAGCGCCGAAAGCTCTTCCGTGCCAAAGGGCGCGTAATCCGTGCATTCGATCCGGGCGCCGCCGAAGGCCGCGATCATGTAATGGCTCGCGGGGATCGGCCGCCGCAGCATGGCCAGGACCGTGGCGTAGGGGGCATGGGCGTGCACGACTGCCCCGACATCGGCGCGCGCGCGCAGGATGTCGCGGTGGAACCGCCATTCGCTCGACGCCTTGAGGCCTGTTTTCGCATCCCTGGCTGGCGCCTCGCCGGCCAGATCCATGCGAATGACCATGTCGGGCGTCAATTCGTCGTAATCGACGCCGCTCGGCGTGATCAACATGGAATCGTCGAAGCGCGCGGAAATATTGCCCGCCGCGCCCTGGTTGAAGTCCTTGGCGTTCATCGCGCGGCAGGCGGCGACGATGGCCTTGCGCGCGGCGCGCTCCGCCTTTGTCTGCCGGGCCATCACCAGGTTCCGACATTCGGGGCGCTGGCCCAGGGCTCCCGCGCCGGCAACGCGCCGCCCTTCTGCAGCAATTCGATCGAAATGCCATCCGGGGTGCGGATGAAGGCCATGCGGCCGTCGCGCGGCGGGCGGTTGATGGTCACGCCAGCCCCGGCCAGCTTGTCGCAGAGGGCGTAGATGTCGTCGACTTCATAGGCGAGATGGCCGAAATTCCGGCCGCCGGAATAATCCTCCAGGTCCCAGTTATAGGTCAGCTCCACGAGCGGCGCGGCGTCCGACCTGGCGCGGTCGGCGTCCCCCGGCGCGGCCAGGAAGACGAGAGTGAAACGGCCGTGCTCATTCTCGATGCGGCGGGTTTCGACCATGCCGAGCTTGTCGATGAAGAAATCGAGCGCGGCGTCGAGATCAGCGACCCTGATCATGCTGTGCAGATAGCGCATTTCCGCTCCTCCTTGGTCCGGCCTTTCGGACTTTTCGCCTCTTGTTACCACAATTCGCCCCATCCTTGCCGGAACGAGCGACGATCTGCTATTGCATCCCCGCAAGATGAGAGGACTTCCCTTGACCGACGCCGCCCTCAAGGAAAAAGTCGCCTTCAGCTCGATCATCGCCAGCCTCCTGCTCACGATCGGCAAAATCGCGGCGGGACTGGCCTCGGGGTCGCTGGCCCTGCTTTCGGAAGGCGCCCATAACGCGCTCGACACCGGCGCCACCATCCTCACTTTTTTCGCCGTCCGCGAGGCCAACAAGCCGGCTGACGACCGCCACCATTACGGCCATGGCAAGTTCGAATCGCTCTCGGCCCTCGCCGAAACCGGCCTGCTCGCCGGCCTCGCCTGCTATGTGCTGGTCGCCGCGATCCGCCGGCTTTGGGAGGGCCCCGAGCCCGTCGATGCGCGCTGGCCGGTCTTCGCCGTGCTCGGCGTCTCGATCGCCGTGGACGTGGCCCGCTGGCGGACATTGCGGGCGGTGGCGAAGAAGACGGGCAGCCACGCGCTGGCGGCGGACGCCATGCATTTCGCCAGCGACCTGATCGGGACGGCGCTGGTTCTGATCGGCTTGGTCGCCGATTCCTTCGGCTTTCACCAGGGCGACGCTTTGGCTGCGGTCGGCGTCGCCCTGTTCATCGGCTTCGCCGGCTATCACCTTGGCCGCGAGACCATCGAAACCCTGCTCGACACCGCGCCGGACGGGTTGGCGGAGACGCTGCGCGCGGCGATCAACGAAATCCCCGGCGTGGTCGCGGTCGAAAGCGTGAAGCTGCGCGGCAACGGCCCGCATGTGCTGGGTGAAATCGGCATTTCGGTTTCGCGTACGCTGCCGATCGAGAGGGTCGCGCAGATCGAGGATGCGGTGCGCGCGAAGGTCGCGGAAATCTCGCCGGAGACCGTGGCGAGCGTCGCCGCCGCGCCGCGCGCGCTCGACGACGAGACCCTGACGGAGCGGATCATGCTGATCGCCGCGCGGAAGAAACTCGCGGTCCACCATATTTTCGTCCATCACCTCGACCGGCACGATTGCATCGCCTTCGACCTCGAGATCGACGGCGCCATGCCACACGGCCGGGCGCATGAAATCGCGACCGAGCTGGAAAACGACATTCGCGCCGAAATCGGCGCCGGGATCGAGGTCGAAAGCCATATCGAGCCGCTTCAGGACCACGCCGTCGTCGGCCACGACGCCGACGCCGCCATGCTGGACGCGATGACCGCGGCCCTGCGCAAGGTGGCGCGCGAAGGCGGCGTCGTGAAGGAAATCACCGATGTCCGCGCGCGCATGACGGACGAAGGCGTGGTCGTCAATTTTCACGGGACGGTCGATCCGACGCTTTCGGTCGCCGAAACCCACGCCGCCATGGACGCGGTCGAGCGCGCCTTGCGCCAGCAGACGCCAGGCCTCCTGCGCATCGTCGGCCATGCCGAGCCCGAACCGGCGCCGGTCGGCTGACCTCTTCCTCTTGCGCGCATTGTCCTTCCAGCCTAGGCTCGATCCGTTGAGTTAAGCGCGTGGAGGAAGCCTGCCATGTCTAACTTCAATATCAGCACCGCAACGCCCGAAATCCTGCATGCCGACCCTCAGGGCGACATCCATTATCTGCCGCCTTGGTCGGATGACATCGCCCGCGACCTCGCGGCCAAGGAAGGAATCGACCTCACCGCGGAACATTGGGAAGTCGTTCATCTGCTCCGCAATCATTACCGCCTGCGCGGCCATTCGCTCACGGGCACGAAATTGCTGAAAGCGCTCGAAGAGCCTTTCGCCATGCGCGGCGGCCTCAGACATCTTTACGAGCTGTTCCCCGGCGGTCCCGTGAGCCAGGGAAGCCGGGTCGCGGGGGTGCCGGCGCCGCCCTATAGCCGCGACCTTTCCTTCGGCAGCGTCCAGTAGGGACGAACGAGGCGACCCTTCCGCGCGGCTCACGAAAAACTGAAGTCTCTTTCAGAACAATCAGAACGCGCCCGACTCAACACGGAACCGTCGCCTTGAACCAGAATTCGGACGCCCGTTTCGAAGATCGCGAAACAGGCGTCCTCACAGTTTCGCGGACTCAATAGCAATAGCGCGGCGGAACGCGAACCCAGCGGCCATCGGGGCGCTGGCGATAGCAGCCATGGCGATAGGCGTAATAATTGTTCCGGCGCCGCTGGCCTTCCGCCGCAATGGCCGCGCCGGTCGCCGCCCCGACGACCGCGCCGATCGCCGCGCCCTCGCCGCGACCAATAACCCCGCCGACAACCGCGCCACCCGCCGCGCCAAGGAGCGCGCCGCCCAGAACATCCTGCGCGGTCGCCTCGTGGACCGGCGTCGCCAAGGCGAGGGTGAGAAACACGACGGCGCCAATTCTGCGAAACATTGCGAGGTCCTTTCATTCCGCGTCATGGCGAAATCCCGCCGGGATTGGCCCGGCGGCGCCTTGGCCGAGACAGGTTAGCCCGATTTTTGGCCTGCAGAAAGCGCGCACGGAGCGGCTCACCTGCCTTGGTCCAGCTTGCGGGGCCGAGGCTCCAAGGCCATTGTTCGGCTTGCCGCGTCACGACGGCGGCTGAACGGGGCTACCTGCGCCGGGAGTTCTCATGGCGGCGATGTTTCTGGCGACGTCCTTTCGGGTTCTGCTTCTCGGTTTGGCGATGGTCATGGCGGATTGCGCGGCAGCGCAGGACGCGGGGGACGGCGCGCAGGTCGACGCCGCCCTGATCGTCTCCGTGGATGTCTCGGGCTCGGTCAACGGGCGGCGCTTCGAACTGCAGATGGATGGAATCGCCAGGGCGCTGGAAGACCCTGAGGTCATCGCCGCCTTTCTCAGCGGGCCGCGCGGCGCGCTCATGTTCACGATGGTCGAGTGGTCGGAATCGGCGAAGCCGGCGATTCCCTGGACCCGGCTCGCTTCACGCGGGGACATTCTGGCCCTCGCCGCGCAGGTGCGCCGGACCCCACGAATCGACGGCGAATTCACCTGCGTCGCCCACATGATGGGCGCCGTCCACGACCTGATCCTGCCGACGCTGCCGGTCAAGGCGCGGCGCGTGATCATGGACGTGTCCGGCGATGGAATCGACAATTGCGACGGCGATCAGGCGACCGGCGACATGCGCGACCTTCTGGTTTCGGAAGGCGTGACGATCAACGGCCTGCCCATCAATGAAAGCGATCCGGGACAGCCGCTCGGCGCCGGCGCCTTTCGCGCGCCCGGCCGGCCCTTCGAGGACCGTTCGCACCCCGGCGCGATCAAGACGCTCGAGCCCTGGTACCGGCAATATGTGATCGGCGGCTTCGGGGCCTTCGCCTTGCCGGCGCAGGGCTATGGCGATTTCGATCGCGCCATCAAGCAGAAATTCGCCGTCGAGATCGGCGGCCGGCAAAATCACGAGAATTTCACCCAGGCTAGCGCAGCAGCGTCGCCTTGACCCACCATTCCGGATGACCCTGGGCGATGGCCTTGGCCGCCTGGCCCGCCTGACGACAGGTCTCGAACAAGGCGAAGCAAGTCGCCCCCGAACCGGACATGCGGGCGAGCCGGCAGCCGCGCGCGCCGCTCAGCACAGCGAGAACATGGCCGATGACCGGGGCGAGGACGCAGGCCGCGTCCTCCATGTCGTTGCGGCCCTTCTTCAACACCCGCAACAGGGTCTCGAAATCCATGCCCGACGCGATCGCGGGATGCGGACCATAGCCGAGGCTCTCCCCGGGCTTGAGCCCGAGCTTCTGGAAAACGGCGCGCGTTTCGACCGGAACGCGCGGATTGACCAGTACGGCGAAAAGGGGCGGCAGGCTGATCGCCGGCCCGAGCTTCTCGCCCGTTCCCTTCATCATCCGGGCGCGCGGATCGAGGCAGACGGGCACGTCGGCCCCGGTCGCGCGCGCCGCGGCGAAAAGCGCCGGATCGTCGGGCGGAAGGCCGTTGGCCGCCGCAAGCAGACGCAGGGCGGCCGCCGCGTCGGACGAGCCGCCGCCGATGCCCGCGGCGACCGGCAGGCGCTTGACGAGATGGAAGGCGCCCGTGCGCAGGCCGGGCTTTTCCGCGCGCAGGGCGCGGTCGGCTCGCGCCACCAGATTGTCGCCGCCGTCGCCGGCTTCGAAGGCCGTCGGGCCTTCGAGCGTCAGATCGAAGAAATCATCCGGCGCGAGGGTCAGGAAATCGCCCGCCGCGGCGAAGGCGACGAGGCTCTGCAGGTCATGATAGCCATCGGGCCGGCGGCCTTCGATATGGAGCGTCAGGTTGATTTTCGCCGGCGCCCTTGCCGATCGTTTCTTTTCTTCTGTCATAAGGCTTTCAGTTCCGGCGCCGGAATGAACTCCGGGTCCCCTGCGATCGATTTGAAATGGCCTGCTTCCCATGCGGCGCGGGCCGCGAAGATGCGCTCTCGGCTCGATGAGACGAAATTCCACCAAAGGAAGCGCGGGCCATCCATGGCTTCACCGCCCAGCGCCGCGAGGCGGCTCCGCGCCTTGGCCCGCAACGCCGCCGGCTGGCCGGGACGGATCACGACCAGCTGGCCGGGCGTGAATGAGGCGCCCTCGATCTCGACCTCGCCCGACAGGAGATAAAAGGCGCGCTCGTCCTGGCCGGCGTCAAATTCATAGGTCGCGCCCTGGTCCAGCGCGACATCGGCGAAAAAGCAGGGCGAAAAGGTTCTGACCGGGGCGCGCAATCCGTGCAGCGCTCCGATGGCGAGGCGCAGGCGAAAGCCCTCGCCCTGGAGCGTCGGCAGCGCCTCGCGCGCGTGGTGTTCGAAGCCGGGCTCGGCTTCCTCGAAGCTTTTTGGCAGGCCGATCCACATCTGCAGGCCGCGCATGCGCCCGCCCGCGGCGCGGAAACCGGCGGGCGAACGTTCCGAATGGACGACGCCGCGCCCCGCGACCATCAGGTTGACCGCGCCCGGCGTGATTTCCTGGGCGCTTCCCAGCGAATCGCGGTGGAACAGGGCGCCGTCGAGCAGATAGGTCAGTGTCGCGAGGCCGATATGGGGATGCGGCCGCACGTCCATGCCGACGCCGGGCGCGAAATCGACGGGCCCCATTTCATCGAGAAAGACGAAAGGCCCGACCATGCGCCGCTTCGCCGAAGGCAGCGCCCGGCGCACGCCGAAGCCGCCGATGTCTTTCGCCTGGGGAATGACGACGACTTCGACCGGGTCCGGCGCGGACATGGCTCACTCCGAAAGCTTATTCGACATCGAGCGGGGCGACGCCCTTGGCGGATCCGTCCGGACCCTGGACGATCTTCTCGACCCGCGCCTCGGCGCTTTTCAGCAGCGCTTCGCAATGTTTCTTGAGAATTTCGCCGCGCTCATAGAGCGCGATGGACTTGTCGAGATCGACATTGCCCTTTTCAAGCGCCGAGACGATCTCTTCGAGTTCGCGCATGGCGGCCTCGAAACTCAAGCTTGCGACGTCCTCGGCCTTGCTCACGATTCTGCCCCGTTCTGATGCGGCGCACACTATGGACCGCGCCGCCGGCCTTGCGCAAGCCTCCGGCCCTCACCCCCGGATTCCGACGCGCAAGCCCGGCGCGGGTCGCTCCTGCAGGACTTCGCGGCGGAACCGGAACAAGGCCGCCGGCCGGCCGCCGGTGGCGTGCGACAATTCGCCGGTGGGCTCGACCACGGCGGAAGCCTCGACGAGACGGCGGAAATTCTGCTTGTGGAGATGGCGCCCCGAAATGGCCTCGACCGTGGTCTGCAGCGCGGTCAGGGTGAAATTTTCCGGCATCATCTCGAAAATGACGGGGCGATATTTCATCTTGGCGCGCAGCCGGCCCATGGCGGTGGCGAGAATCCGGCGATGGTCGGCCTGCATCGATTCGCCGAGCGGCGGCCGCTCGGCGAAGCCGGGCGCCGGCTCGCGGCCGTCGCGCACGCTCTCCTGCACCAGTCCCGCCTCATAGAGGAGTTCGTAGCGGTCGAGGACATTTTCCTCGTCGAAGCGGCCCCCGTCCTCGCCGAACAGCAGCCGGACGCGCTCGATCCGGCTCAGGCCGCGCCGGTGGGTCGAATCGCCGCCCCGCGCCACAAAGGCGCGCAGGCCCGGCATGATGGTCGAATCGATCAGCCCCGGCCGGCCCTGGCGCCAATCCTCCCAGGGAAAGAACCGATACCATTCGCGAAAGCCGGCGCCCGGCGCGGTCGGCGCCTCGTCGCAGATCCGGGTCAGCGCCAGATAGCCGACCGAAACGACATGGGGATCGCGGCTCTCCGCGCGGCTGTGGCGGCCGCGGTCGCCAAAAGTGTAAAGCTGCTCAACATAGCCGACGGGGACGCCGGTCTGCTCCGCGACCCAGGCCCGCAGCCCAATCTCGAAGGTCCGGTGGTTGACGGGGTCGAAGGGGCCGGACGGCAGGGCGGCGACGCCTTCCGGCGCGTCGCCGCGCGCGCCGCGCGCCACCAGGATCAGGGGCGTGTCGCCGCGCACCGCGACAATGGCGGCGGTGAGGCCGATCTCGACCGGGATCGATGGATGGGAAAGGCTGCTCACGCCATATCCATGAAAAAGATTTCGCCCTCGAAACAATCGGCGCCCCGGCCGATCGATTCGATCGCAGCGACCATCCTTCCATCGCGCGACAGGCGCGCGTCCGCAAGTGCGATCAGATGCGAATTCGGTGTGGCGGAGGGCGAAAGGCGCCGCAAACGCGCGGCGATTTCGGCTTCAGGCGCCGACGTCAAAGCGCAGGCGGCGATGAAGGCGGCGGCCGGCGAACGGCTGACCCCTGCGTAACAATGGATCAGCAGGGGACGGTCGCGCTCCGGCGATTCATCCCACGCGCGGACGAAGGCGAGCAGGGCCTCGACATGGTCGGCGCCCGCGAGCACATGGCCCTCCTGCGCAGCGACGATGTCCGACACGCCCAGAACCAGATGGCGGTCCGGCGCGAGGCTTGCGAAGCGCGGCGCCCGGGCGCCTGGCGCGAGCAGGGACACGACAAAGCCGGCGCCGCTGCGCGCCATCGTCAGCCCGACCTTGCTGAGCGGACAGACGACGAGCCGGCCCATCAAAGCGCGCCTTCGAGCGCCTGGAACCGCGCGAGAAAGAGCGCCTGCGCCTGTTCCGATCCCATGGGCGCGAGAAGCGCCCCGAGGGGCGTCGGATCGATGGGCGGCGCCCCGAACAGGCGCTTCGCCTCATCAGTTTCAAAACCCGCATAAAGCGTCGCCTCGAAAAAGGCGGAGGCGCGATCCGCCTTCTTGGTCAAGCG
>JAJXYV010000023.1 GCA_021780435.1 Pseudomonadota bacterium | reverse complement strand
GACGCCGTGCTGCTCAACACGGCGATCGCCCGCGCCGGCGATCCGGTCGCCATGGCGCGGGCCTTCGCCGCCGCCTGCGAGGCGGGACGGACCGCCTTCCTCGCCGCGCCGATCGAGCCGCGCGACATGGCCGCGCCCTCGACGCCGGTTCTGGGCCGGGCTTTTTCATGACGCTCGACCCTTTCTACCTGATCGTCGATCATGTCGACTGGATCCGCCGCCTGCTGCCCTGCGGCGTCAAGCTCGTCCAGTTGCGGGCCAAGGGCGCGGAAGAGGCGGAATTGCGCCGCCAGATCGCGGACGCGCGCGACCTCTGCCGAGCGGCGGGGACGCAATTGATCGTCAATGACTATTGGCGGCTCGCGATGGAATTGGGCTGCGATTTCGTCCATCTCGGCCAGGAAGACCTCGCCGCGGCCGATGTCGTCGCGATCAAGCGCAGCGGGTTGAAGCTCGGGGTTTCGACCCATGACGAGCGCGAACTCGAAACGGCGCTCGCGGCCGCGCCGGATTATGTGGCGCTCGGTCCGATTTTCCCGACCCTGTTGAAGAAGATGCCCTGGGCGCCGCAGGGGCTGGAAAAGATCGGCCTGTGGAAGCGGAAGATCGGCGACATCCCGCTCGTCGCCATCGGCGGCCTGACTCCTGAGCGCGCAAAAGAAGCCCTGCGCGCCGGCGCGCAAAGCGCGGCGGTGGTTACCGACATCACCCTCAACCCCAACCCGGAAGCGCGGACGCGGGAATGGGTGGCAGCGACCCGGACTTTCGCCTGAGGGGCAAAACGGTTAACAACCCGGCTTCCGCCACCGGCGGCGCCGGCAGCCCATAGGAGGCGACAATGACCGAACCCCGTTATGACGAACTTGTCGCCCATGTGGTGGAGTCGATCATGGACGCGGATGTCTGGTCCAGGCCCTATCCGCACATGGTCTTCCGCCATTTCTGGCCTGAGGATTTCTATCGCGAACTGCTGGCCAAGCGCCCGGACGAGGCCAGTTTTTTCGCAATCAACGGCGCCAGGACCCGCTACCAGTTCAACCTCTACGACGATTCCTGCGACGCCGGCGACGACGAGCGGCGCACCCTGTGGAAGCTCGTTTCCGACGTCTGTTCCTCGCCCGAACTCGAGGCCGCCATGCGGACGCGGCTCGAAGAAGGGCTGCGTCTACGCACGAACGGCAGCAAGGAAGGCTGGCCGGCGCCGATGTATCCCCGGCCGGTGCTCTATACCGATTATGACGGCTACCGGATCAAGCCGCATCCCGATACGCGGCGCAAGGTCCTGACCATGCTGATCTACATGCCCGAGGACGACAGCCAGAAGGCGCTTGGCACCACGCTCTATCGGCTCTCGCCCAAGGGGCTGTTCTCATGGAAGAGCTTCGGCCTCGCCGAGGATAAGACCGTGCCGTTCCTGCCCAACAGCGGCTGCGCCTTCGTGGTCATCCACCCGGCCTATGATTTCTTCCACGCCAGCTGGCACGGGCGCGAGTCGATCGGCGTGGACAATGCAAGACCGCGCTTTTCGATCCTCAACACCTATTACGCCCAACCGGTCGAGAAGGTGATTTACTGATTTTTCCCGCCAGCGCAGAATAAGCGCCAGCGGCGGCGGCGCCGCGGATTCGCAGCGGAGTTCCATGTTTCGCAATGATCAGGGAGAGCGCCGCTGGCCGGTGCTGATCGTGGCGCTGGCGCTCTCCGCATCGCCCGTGCTCGCCATGCTGTTCAACCAGGCGCTCGCGCCCTGGGCCTTCCTGGCTCCCGAATGGCGCAATCTGCTCTTCCTGCTTCTGGCGCCTTTCGTCCTTGGCATGGTCAGCGAGACGCCGCCCATGCTGGTCGGCGCGCGCGAGGCGCGCGACGGTTCTTTTGTTTTCGCGGCGATCATCCTCATCGTCTGGTTCATGTTGCTGCTTAAGGGTTGGGTCCTCGACCTCTGGGCCAATGTCCTCCCTTTCGGTGTCTTCGTTTCGCAGATCGGCGCATTCCACGCCGGGCGCTGGGCGGCGCGAATTCCGCGCCATAAATTGCCGGATCAGGACGGCGACGGTTGAAGCCGCCGCCTCGCGACGCCATGTTCGGAACCATGAATATTCAGGCTGGATCGGATCAGGAAAACGCCTGCGGCGCGGAAGGGGATTTGACGCTGGGTGTCGGCGGCATGACCTGTGCGGCCTGTGTGCGCCATGTCGAAAAGGCGCTCAAAGGCGCCCCCGGCGTAATCGACGCCCATGTCAATCTGGTCGGCGAGCGAGCGGACCTCAAACTTGCGCCCGGCGCCGACCTCGCCGAGATTGCCGCGCGGGTCAAGGAGGCGGGCTATGAGCCGCGCCTGACCCATATCGAACTCGGCGTCGGCGGCATGACCTGCGCCTCCTGCGTCGCCCATGTCGAAAAGGCGCTGAAAGCGGTCCCCGGCGTCACGGCGGCGCGGGTCAATCTGACGACCGAGCGCGCTTTTGTCGAAGGACTCGAAGGCGCGTTCGACGCCGCCGCGCTCGCCGCGGCCGTGCGCGGCGCGGGCTACGAGCCTCGCCCGCTCGCGGAAAAAGGCGCCGCCCAGCCTGACCCGATCGCGCGGCGCGCCGCGGAAACCGAAGTTTTGCGCCGCCGCTTCCTGCTTGCCGCGCTCTTCGCGGCGCCGGTGAGCCTGCTGGAAATGGGCGGCCACATGTCGTCGGCCTTCATGGCCTGGACCGACGCCACGATTGGCCACCACAACCTGATGCTGCTGGTCGCGGCGCTGACAAGCGTCGTGCTGTTCGGCCCCGGCCGCCGCTTCTTCACCATCGGCGCCGCGTCGCTCATTCGCCGCGCGCCCGACATGAACGCGCTGGTCGCGCTCGGCGCCGGCGCGGCTTATTTCTATTCCCTGCTAGCCACTTTCGCGCCGCAGATCCTGCCCGAGAACGCGCGTCATTCCTATTTCGAATCGGCGGCGATCATTGTCGCGTTCATCCTGCTGGGGCGCTGGCTCGAAGCGCGGTCGCGCGGGCGCGCCGCCGACGCCATTGGCAAACTCGCGCGGCTCCAGCCGAAGATCGCCCATGTCCGCCGCGAGGGCGCTGTTCAGGACCTGCCCGTCGAGGAGGTTCTGGTCGGCGACGTGATCGAGGTGCGGCCGGGCGAATCCATCCCCGTCGACGGCGTGGTTGTCGAGGGCGCGAGCCATGTCGACGAAAGCTTCATCACCGGCGAAGCCGCGCCCGTGGCGAAAAAGCCCGGCGATACTGCGACCGGCGGCAGCGTCAATCTCGCTGGCGCTTTTGCGTTTCGGGCCACCAAGGTCGGCGCCGAGACGTTTCTGGCCGATGTCATCCGCATGGTCGAGACCGCGCAGGGCGCGCGTCTGCCGATCCAGGATCTCGCCGACCGCGTCACCGCCATTTTCGTGCCGGTTGTTCTCGCCGCCGCTTTGGCGACCTTCGCGCTCTGGCTTTATTTCGGCGGTTTTTCCAACCTGAGCCTTGCGCTCGTCAGCGCCGTCAATGTGCTGATCATCGCCTGTCCCTGCGCCATGGGCCTCGCCACCCCGGCCGCCCTCGTCACTGGAACAGGACGCGCGGCGGAACTGGGCGTGATCTTCCGCCAGGGCGACGCTTTGCAAACCTTGTGCGGCGTCAGGACGGTCGCGTTCGACAAGACCGGCACGCTGACTCTGGGCAAGCCGAGCCTCACCAGAATCGTCGCTGGCGAGGGGTTTGACGCTTCGCGCCTGCTAGCGCTGGCTGCTGCGGTCGAGGCAAAGTCCGAACATCCGCTGGGCCGCGCCCTGGTCGAGGCCGCGCGCTCGAAGCAGGTCGCAGAAGCTGGCGCGGTAACCCATTTCGCCTATGAGCCGGGGCTCGGCGTGAAGGGCGAAGCCGGCGGCGTTCATGTTGCGGTCGGATCGGCGGAATTGCTCGCTGCTGAGGGCGCGCCGGCGGACGCGTTCGCACGGACCGCCGAGGAATTGGCGGGGCAGGGCGCCTCCTGCTTCTTCATCGCCGTCGATGGCGAGGCCGCGGGCCTTTTCGCCTTTTCCGACCCGCCGCGGCCGGAGGCCGCTCGCGCCGTCGCCGCGTTGCGCGATCTAGGCCTGCGGGTCGCGCTGATCACCGGCGACCGCGAGGCGACGGCGCGGGCGGTTGGCGAAAAGATCGGCGTGGATGATATCTTTGCCGGCCGCAGGCCGGACGGGAAGGTCGCGACGCTGCAAGACCTTCGCAAGGCCGGCCCGGTCGCGTTCGTCGGCGACGGGATCAACGATGCGCCGGCGCTCGCCGCCGCCGATGTCGGCATCGCCATGGGCGCGGGAACGGATATCGCGGTCGAGAGCGCGCAGGTCGCGCTGATGTCGAGCGATCTCGGCAAGGTGGCCGAGGCCTTCGCCCTGTCGCGGGCGACACTGCGCACGATCAAGCAAAACCTGGTCTGGGCCTTCGGCTATAACGTCGTCCTGATTCCCGTCGCCATGGGCGCGCTTTACCCTTCCGCCGGAATCATGCTCAACCCAAGCCTCGGCGCGGCGGCCATGGCGTCTTCGAGCCTGTTTGTCCTCGGCAACGCCCTGCGCCTGCGGCAATTCGCCATATCCGCCCGCCACGATGGAGACATGCCCATGCCCGAAGCCACGAACACCATTTTCGCCGTCTCCGACATGACCTGCGGCCATTGCGCCGCGCGGGTCAAGAAGGCCGTTCTTTCGCTTGAACCTGCAGCGGAAGTCGAGGTGGACCTGAACTCCGGCGACGTCACCATGACTCCGGCCGCCGCGGATCCGGCTGCGGTCGCCAAGGCGATCACCGAGGCCGGATATCCCGCGCAAATCAAATAGCCTCGGGCGCAAAAAAAAGTTCTATAGGAAATAGACCTTTTAATAATATTCGAATATATGGGTTTCACGCAGGATCAATGGGCGCCGGGAGACCGGCGCGACGATTCTGTCGCCCGGCCGCAATTCGCGCATCCGCGTCAGGAAATCCGATGAACGACGACACCATCATCACTGGCCCGCTTTACGCTTCGCGCAAGAAGGTCTACCCGCAGGCCACCCACGGCACGTTCCGCACGATCAAATGGGCGGTGCTGGTTCTGACGCTCGCCGTCTATTATCTGACGCCTTTCCTGCGCTGGGATCGCGGCCCGAACCTGCCCAACCAGGCGGTGCTGATCGACATGCCCCACCGCCGGTTCTACTTCTTCTTCATCCAGATCTGGCCGCAGGAAGTCTATTATTTCACCGGCCTGCTGATCATCGCCGCGATGACTTTGTTCCTGATGAACGCCGTCGCGGGGCGCGTCTGGTGCGGCTATCTCTGCTGGCAGACGGTGTGGACCGACCTGTTCTACGCGGTCGAACGCTGGGTCGAGGGCGATCGCCGTGAGCGCATGCTCAAGGACAAGAAGGGCTTCACGATCCGCCACGCCTACGAGCTCGGCCTCAAGCATTTCCTGTGGCTGATGATCGCCTGGTGGACCGGCGGCGCCTTCGTCCTCTATTTCGCCGACGCGCCGACGCTGGTGAAGCAGCTCCTGACCTTCCAGGCCCCGGGCATCGCCTATACCTGGATCGGCATCCTGACCTTCACGACCTATATGTTCGCCGGCCACATGCGCGAACAAACCTGCATCTATATGTGCCCGTGGCCGCGCATCCAGGCCTCGATGACCGACGAATGGGCGCTCAACGTCTCCTATGAGAGCACCCGCGGCGAGCCGCGCATGTCGGTCAAAAAGGCCGACGCCGCCCGCACCAGGGGCCTGCCCGCCGGCGACTGCATCGACTGCCAGCAATGCGTCGCGGTGTGCCCTACGGGCGTGGACATTCGCCACGGCTCGCAACTCGGTTGCATCCAGTGCGGCCTGTGCATCGACGCCTGCGACAATGTCATGAAGGAAATCGGCCGCCCGCCGCGCCTGATCGCCTATGACACGGACATCAACATCCAGCGCCGGACTCAGGGCCTGCCGCCGATCTACCGCCCCATCCGCCCGCGCACCTTGATCTATCCGGTCATCATCGCGCTCGTCGGCGGGCTGATGGTGTGGAAGCTCGCCACCCGCTCCGACCTCGGCATCGACGTCCTGCACGACCGCAACCCGATGTCCATGCCGATGGCCGACGGCGGCGTGCGCAACGGCTATACCGTGCGACTGCTGAACAAGCAGCCGAACGACCGCCCGATCAAGCTCTCGGTTTCTGGCGCGCCGGGCCTGAAGCTCAAGATCATGGACGACCCCAACCCGACCGAGGCGACGGTTGGCCCCGACCAGACCCTCGAACTGCGCGTCATGGTCATCGCCCCGCCGGATCAGGTCCCGGACAAAGCCGTTGACGTCACCTTCACGGCCGAGGACCCCAACGGCAAGACGTCAGTCGTCACGAAGGATCACTTCTTCCCCAACGGCTGAAAAAAGCGGCGAAAACGGAGCCACTGACGGCGCCCCCGCGCTCCCCCTCGTGGTGAGGGCCAGGGCGGGAGCGCGACGGACGTGGCCTTGGCCCCGGCTGGCGCGAACAGCCTGTAAAGCGAGGCGCGCGAAATACGAAAGGTGTCGGCGAGCCTGTCTGCGTCTAGACCCCTTAAACGCTGGTTCCGGTCGATATCGCGGCGGATGGTGATGAATGCCGCGGTGGGCGACAGGGCCGAAGCGCTAGCAGTCCCTCGCAAAGAGCATCCTTCGCCTGAACCGCGATGTTGGCCGTGTGTTTAGAGAGAGCCCGAAGCGCGCCGCCGATCATTGCGCCCGCGGGCGAGGCGCCGGAGAGAACCAATCCGAGCAGGATATCGTCGCGGACGAACGCCGCCCCCGCAACTTGCGAACGTATCCCGAAAGCGTCGAACGGTTGGCGCACATCATCTGGAGAGATGGCGTGCTGATGTTGCTCAGGATGAAGTGCGAGGCGACGCGCGTGGAGAATTCGGCCACGTCTGCGCCGCCTTCCGCATCCGGCCCGAAAAGATCGAAAGAGCCTTCAAGAAACTGATCGAAGGCAAGAAAGGGCGCTTTCATCCGCGACCTCGGCCGTTGCGAGAAGCGGTTGAAGCGCTCTAGGCCCGAAGCGGGTCAGCGCCATTGTGGCGGCGATCGAAATGGGCCCGTCTGATTCATCCCTGACTGAAGTCTCGCGCCGTCGCCCGTCTCTTTGAAGGGCGTCCCACGTTTGTCCCGCACCCGCTGCCGGGGCCCATTGGAGCCATGGTTCGCATCATCCCGTTGATCGAAATAAACGTAATTAATTATGTCATATGCTATGCAATTCGTCTCAGGCATCTTACTGTACGGCATTACCATAGGTTAAGGCTTTTCCAGGAATTGGCGCAGCCGCGGCATGGCAGCAATCCGCTCAGGAACCGGAGAAATTCATCATGGCTGCTATTAACAGCGTTACCGGCGTAACATTCACGAATGTCACCACGACATCTGGCATCACCATTACGGGAAATACCACGGCGACCAGCAGCAGCAGCGGCAATGCCGTCAGCTTTTGGGCCGTTTCAGGATCGACCGAGATATACCTTGGAACTCTCACAGGTATTTCTAACCAAACAAAGTCCTACACATTTAACTCCACCGTATCTGTTCCTGCAGGTTCCTACACGATACAAGCCTTCGCGAGCAGCTCGACAACCTATCCAGGTGGAACGTCGATCGGGCTGGATCCGATTCAGAATCTCTGCTTCATGGCTGGCACGATGATCGGCACGCCGGATGGCGAGGCGGCGATCGAAACCCTCAATCTGGGCGACCTGGTCCTGACCTCGGACGGCGTCGCCAAGCCGGTCAACTGGCTCGGCAAGCAGACAGTCTCCACGGTCTTCGCCGACCCGATCCGCAGGCTGCCGATCCGCGTCCGCGCCGGCGCTCTGGCTGAAAACGTCCCCTCGCGCGACCTTCTGGTTTCGCCCGACCACGCCCTGCTGGTCGATGGCGTGCTGGTTCATGCCAGCGCGCTGGTCAATGGAACCTCGATCATCCGCGAGGCCAATGTCCCGGAGATCTTCGTCTATTATCACGTCGAACTCGACGATCACTCGCTGATCCTCGCCGAGAACACCCCGGCCGAGACCTTCGTGGATAACGTCGATCGCCGGAACTTCGACAACTGGGCCGAGTTCGAAA
>JAJXYV010000211.1 GCA_021780435.1 Pseudomonadota bacterium | reverse complement strand
CGGGAAATGGGCGGCGACGATCGCCACCATCGTCTCGCGATCGGGAAACTTGATGTAATGGAAGAAGCATCGGCGCAGGAAAGCGTCGGGCAGCTCCTTTTCATTGTTTGACGTGATGATGACCAGCGGCCGCCGCCGGGCTCGAATCGTCTCACCCGTCTCGTAGACATGGAACTCCATCCGGTCGAGTTCGAGCAGCAGGTCGTTGGGAAATTCGATATCGGCCTTGTCGATTTCGTCGATGAGCAGAATGATCTGCTCGTCCGCTGCGAAGGCCTCCCACATTCTCCCGCGCTTGATGTAATGGGCGATGTCGCTGACGTGAGGATCGCCGAGTTGCGAATCGCGCAGGCGGGAAACGGCGTCATATTCGTACAGCCCCTGCTGCGCCTTGGTCGTCGATTTGATGTGCCAGGTGAGCAGAGGCGCGCCAAGCGCCCGCGCGACTTCCTCCGCCAGGACCGTCTTGCCCGTGCCCGGCTCGCCCTTGACCAGCAGCGGACGCTCCAGCGTCATGGCGGCGTTGACGGCAACCTGCAGATCCTTGGTCGCGACATAAGTGCGCGACCCGACGAAACGCTTGCTCATTCTATGTCCTTTGCCCATTCGATGGAAAACGATGCTTCATCGAACGGTCGCACTCTGGCGCGGCAACAACGCGTCGACAAGCCATGTCGCGAAATCGACGAATCACATGACCAAATTGTGACGCAAGGACGAAGGCCCGCTTCACAAATCACCAAGGCAAATGATCAACCGCGCATTGCAATAATGTACTTTAGTCGGAATTCCATTGATTCCACCGGCTTATTTCGCGTCTTGATCGAGTCCAAAAACGTGACATTTCTGCAACTCGAAGCCACAGAATAACCAGAAACGCCATAAAGATGGCGGCATGTGTTTTTCAGGTTCTATCGCGAACCACGAACTCCGCCTTATCCTGCCCTTCTCGAATTTCCGCGGCGACACTCTTGCGGCGCAGCCGATCAGGCGGCGCGGAAACGAGGTGAGAGTATCCTCGAGGAATTTTAAGGTCGCCCTTGGGAGGGGCATTCAAATGAACATCAAGTCCAAACTCATCGGAGCCGCCATGGGCGCTCTTGGCCTTTGCGGCCTGAGCACCGCCGCCCTCGCCGGTTCGACCAATCCGCCCGGCGAACGCGCGGGCCTCGACCTCGCCACTCCGCTGCCGGAAGGCGTCTATTTCGTGAACATCACCGGCGTCGGCAACTGGCGCGACGCGGTTTCGGGTTCGGATTCGAACTTCTCCTACAACGTTCCGATCGTCGCCTGGTCGACCCCCTGGAACATCCTGGGCGGCCACATCCAGCTGCTCGTCGCTGCGCCTGAACTGCTGGCCGGCGAGAACTATTATGACCCGGCCGCCGCTGGCTTCCGCAACAGCTTCTTCGCTCAGTCGATCTACAATCCCTTCCTCGCGGGTCAGATCGCCTGGAACCTCGGCAACGGCTTCAGCGTGTCGTATTTGGCTGGCGCCTATATCGGCATCTCCGACGCCGGCGCCTTCGGCGACGCCTTCGACCACACCACCTTCCATCAGCAGTTGGCTCTGGCTTGGCACGGCGGCGGTTGGAATGCGACCGCCAACTTGATGGTCGGCATCCTCAGCAACCAGGGCAGTGGTTCGGGCTGCGCGATCGTCAGCTGCCAGATGAACGACTACTTCAACTATGACCTCGCCCTCACTCGCACCTTCGGCAAGTGGGAATTCGGTATGGTCGCCTTCGGTTCGACCGACTTTGGCGGCTATGGCGCTGGCTATGGCGCGACGGGCATCTGGCACCCGGCTTATGCCGAACAGTCCCAGTTCGCCCTCGGCGGCCTGATGGGCTACAACTTCGGCCCGGTCATCACCCAGTTCATCGTGTCGACCGACGTCTACACCCACAACTACAACAACAAGCAGACGCAGTTCCTGGCTCACGTGATCATCCCGATCTGGAACCCGGAAACCCCGAAGGCGGTTGTCGCCAAGTATTGATCGCCTGATCAATCTGGCTGATCTTCGGATCTGCATTTACGCCGACGATGGCTTGCCATCGTCGGCTTTTTTTCGCGCAGGCGCCGCTCGCAACGTCATCGACCTTTCCCGAAAACCTTTGGTCTTTGCCACACGGCGCCGATCCGTTAATCTTCGGCCCGGCCGCTCGCTGCGCACGGCTGTTTCGAGCGACAGATTTCGGACTGCGGCCATTCAGGACGCCGAGTCGCCATGCTCATCAACTTCTTCACCTCGCTCCGTGACGCGCAGGTTCCGGTTTCGCTGCGCGAATACCTCACTCTGTGCGAAGCTCTGTCGCGGGATCTCGCGGAGAAATCGGTCGAGGAATTCTATTTCCTGGCGCGCGCCTGCCTCGTGAAGGACGAGCGCAATCTCGACAAGTTCGATCGCGTGTTCGGCCGCGTTTTCAAAGGGATGGACTCCGGCGCCGAACTGGCCGAAAGGGCGGAAGTTCCGGCCGAATGGCTCAGGCGCCTGGCGGAGAAATATCTGACCGAGGAAGAGAAGAAGCAGATCGAGGCGCTCGGCTGGGACAAGCTGATGGAGACCCTCCGCAAACGCCTCGACGAGCAGAAGGGCCGGCATCAGGGCGGCGCCAAGTGGATCGGAACCGCCGGAACGTCACCCTTCGGCGCCTATGGCTATAACCCGGAGGGGGTCCGCATCGGTCAGGACGGCAACCGGAACTTCCGCGCCGTGAAGGTCTGGGACAAGCGCGAATTCAAGGATCTCGATGGCGCGGAAGAGCTTGGGCCGCGCAATATCAAGCTGGCGCTGCGCCGCTTGCGCAAACTCGCGCGCACCGGCGCGGCCGAAGAGCTGGATCTCGAAAACACCATCGGCGCCACGGCGCGGCAGGGCTATCTGGACCTCAGGATGCGCGCCGAGCGCCGCAACGCGGTCAAGGTTCTCCTGCTGCTGGATATTGGCGGTTCAATGGATTGGCATATCCAGCAGATGGAGGGGCTGTTCGCCGCAGCCCGCAGTGAGTTCAAGCATCTTGAACATTTCTATTTCCACAATTGCCTCTATGAGAGCGTGTGGAAGGACAACCGGCGCCGCCATTCGGAGCGGGTCGCGACCTGGGATCTGCTGCACACCTTCCCGCATGACTACAAGCTCATCTTCGTCGGCGACGCCGCGATGAGCCCCTACGAAATTATCATGGAAGGCGGATCCGTTGAGCATCACAACGCCGAGGCGGGGAAGGTCTGGCTCGAACGAACCCTCCAGTGCTGGCCCCATGCGGTCTGGCTCAACCCAACCCCCGAGACTCATTGGGCCTATACCCATTCGATCGGGATGGTCCAGCGCCTCATGGAAAACCGCATGTATCCCCTCACGCTGGAGGGGATCGACGCGGCCATGAAGGAATTGACGCGCTGACGCCTTATTTCTTCAACTCGGCGGCCGGGCTCGGCTCGGAAGCAGAGGCTGGCGCAGCGGCGGCCGGCGTAGCCTTGGATTCATCGGCCGCGGGCGCCGGTTTCCGTTCGTCCGCCACGGGCGCCGCCGTGGGCGCGCCTGCAGCCGGTTCGGTCTTCGACGCTTCCGTCGCGGGCGACGGTTTTGCCAGTGCCGGCGCAACTGCCTTCAGGCCGGCGACCGCGCCGAAATATTCGAAGAAATTCTTCGGGCAGATTTCCGTCGCCTTGCGCAGGTGGGCCGCGGCCTCGTCGCCCGCCCCTTTCTTGAGCGCCGACGCGCCCAGGTAGAACTGCGCCTCGCATTGATCGCCGGGAGTCTGGGGCGCGGCCAGCAGCCTTTCCGCGTCGATCGCGCCGAGGTCGTACTGAACCACAGGCCACGGCCAGGCGCCGGCGTTGAATTTCCCGGAATAGGCCTTGAGGTCCGCCTTTCCATCGGCGTCGTCGTGGGCCAGGAACAGCCAGAGCCCGGCATAGGCGTTCGTCGGGTCAAGCTTGAGCGCCTGGCGCAACGCCTCCGCCGCCTTGACCTTGTCGCCCTTGAGATAAGACGCCACGCCAAGGTTGAAAACCGCGAACGCGTTGTTCGGCGCGATTGAAAGCGCCTTGGCGTAGTCCGCGGTCGCCTTGTCGGCCTCGCCCTTGGCCAGCCAGGCGCCACCGCGTTCGATATAGGCCGTCGGGCTCCCGCCATTGAGGGCGATTGCCTGGTCATAATCGGCCAGAGCCTTGTCGGCCTCGCCCTTGGCCAAAAGAAGATTGCCCCGGTCGGAGAACAGCGCCGCGTTGTTTGCCCCGAGTTGCGCCGCCTTGTCGAAATCCGCCAGCGCCTTTTCGGAATCTCCGCCGTCCTGTTCGATCATGGCGCGCGCCTGGAAGGCGACGGCGTTCTTGGGGTCGAGCTCGACCGCCTTGTCGCAATCCGACAAGGCCTTGTCGCGCTTGCCTAGCCTGAACAAGGCGAAGCAGCGGTTGGAATAGGCCCACGCGATATCGGCGCCCTTCCAGACGCCCGAATCGATCAGTTTGCCGCATGCGTCAACGCGATCCTGGAGGCTGATCTTGCCATTCGCGTCGGCGCAGGCTTCAGCCGCGGCCGACTGCTTTTTTCTCTGCGCCTGCGGGACAACGCGCGGAGCCATCAAATTCCGCATGGGATCGCTGTGGAAACCGGCGAAATCGCCCGACGGGAATTCCTGCGCAGATGCGGCGCCCGACGCCGCCAAGGCCACTGCGAGAGTCAGAGCCCGGACCGGAAATTTCATACTTCCTCCCACATCGCCTCAAAGGCCGATTCGACCCGCTTATCGGTTCCTAAGCACGAATTCTTCGGCACGCAATCTGTTCACAGGGCGAACCGTCAAATCCAGCCAGCCTTGAACCCTACGCCCGCGTTCATTTGATCAGGTCCCGCGCCTGCACCTTCCACGGAACGAGCGGCAAAAAGGCGACTTTTTTGAGGAGGCAACGTCGATTGCGTCGGGCTTTTGCGCCGCGGAAAGGCGCATCCTTTCGCAAACGATATTCCGGCTGCCCAAGATCGCGCTGACCGATGTCCGCGGAGGCATCGATGAAATCCGCTGCCGAGCCCGACCGTCAGCCTCGCCAGCTGCAGGAACCCCGGCCCGAACCCGTCCTTGGCGGCGAATGAGCCGGCCTCTTGCCAGTCTGTCAAAAAGCGATGCTAATGACGCCTTATGCATCGCCTCATTCTCTTTCGCCATTCCGAAGCCGTCCATTCGCCCCGCTATCGCGACCACGAGCGGCCTTTGACGGAGACCGGCCGCATGGACGCGGAGCGCGCGGGGGCCCGACTGGCCGAACTGAGCCTCGCCATCGACCTCGCCATCGTCTCCGATTCCCGGCGGACGATCGAAACCTGGGAAATTGCCGGAGCCGCCTTCGCGCCCCACCCCGAAACGCGCCTCGCCGCCAAAATCTACGAGGCTGAACGCCGCGACCTGATGGATCTTGCGCGCGACACGCCAAAATCGGTCAGAACGTTAATGTTGGTCGGCCATAATCCTTCCATTGTGGAATTCGCCATCCATTTTGCGGGGCGAGGCGAACATGGTCTGCTCAAACGGTTGGGCAAGGGCTTTCCGACCAGCGCGATCGCTGTTTTCGAGGTCGAGGACGAGGATTGGCGCAAATTGCGCTGGGGCGACGGAATCCTGGTCCACTATCTGACATGAACCTCGCTAAACCCGAATCAACATTTCACTTCAGGTTAATTATGTTTGTAAATCAGTTATTTACTGTAAATAACTGATTTATGGAATGAATTTGCATAGGCAACAGTTGCGCTCCCGACGACAAACAATTGTTCTGGCGTCTCTTTTTGCGCTTGTGCGATTTCTCGCCAGGAAATTGGCGTCGCTCTCTTACTCTCCCGCCTCATCGGCCCTAGATTCCGGCACGGGTTCCGCTTGAACCCGCCGGAGCCCGTCTTGTCCGCCCTGACCGATTTTCTCAGCGAAGCCCGCAACAGCGCCGCGAATCTCGCCGATTTCCTGTCGCGCGGGCGCGCGCTGCGGCTCGGCGTCACCGGCCTTTCGCGCGCGGGCAAGACCGTCTTCATCACCGCCCTCGCCCAACATCTCACGACCCTCGCGCACGCCGCCGCCGAGGGCCGCAGGAACCCGCTGCCCGTTTTCCGCCTCGCGGCGGAGGGCCGCCTCGTTTCCGGCCGGCTCGAACCGCAGCCGGACGACCATATCGCGCGTTTCGCCATCGAGGATCATGTCGCCGCCCTGACGGGTCCAGATCGCCACTGGCCGCAATCCACCCGCCAGATCTCGGAGCTGCGGCTCCGACTGGATTTCGTGCGGCGCAAGGGATCGGGCGCCAGCCCTTCCTCCCTTGTCATCGATATTGTCGATTATCCCGGCGAATGGCTGCTCGACCTGCCGCTGCTGGAAAAGTCCTATGTCGAGTGGTCGCGCGAGACCTTCGCGGCGAGCGCTGCGGCGGCGCGCGCAACGCTCGCGGCGGAATGGCGCGGCCACGCCATCGGGCTCGCCCCCTCCGGGCCGGCCGACGAGACGGAGGCGCGGCGCACGGCGGAGCTTTTCACCGCCTATCTGAAGGCCGCGCGGGGAGAAGCCTATGCGCTCGCCACTTTGCCCCCGGGCCGTTTCCTGATGCCCGGCGACCTCGAAGGCTCGCCTGCCCTCACCTTTGCGCCGCTGCCCCTGCCCGAAGGATATGCGATCGCCCCGGGCACGCTCGCCGCCATGATGGAGCGACGTTACGAGGCCTACAAGAACCATGTCGTCAAGCCATTCTTCCGCGATCATTTCGCACGACTGGATCGCCAGATCGTCCTGGTCGACGCGCTTTCCGCGCTCAATTCCGGGCCGGCGGCGCTGCGCGACCTCCAGCATGCGCTCGACGAGGTCCTCGCGGCCTTCCGCGTCGGGCGCGGCAATCCCTTGAGCCGCCTGTTCCGGCCGAAGATCGACAAGATCCTCATCGCCGCGACAAAGGCCGATCACCTGCACCATCTGAGCCACGACCGGCTCGAAGCGATCCTGCGGCAATTGACCGCCCGCGCGGTCGCCCGCTCGGAATTTTCCGGCGCGGCGGTGGACGTCATCGCCATGGCCGCGATCCGGGCGACGCGCGAAGCCGCCGTGCGACGCGGGCGCGAGACCATCGACGCCATCGTCGGAACCCCGCTCGCGGGGGAAAGACTTGACGGCGATATCTTCGACGGCGAGACCGAGGCGGCGATCTTTCCGGGCCAGTTGCCAGCCAATCCCCGCGAGGCCTTTCGCGGCGACGCCCTCGCCACGCCGGAAGGCGAGGCGGATTATCGCTTCCTGCGCTTCCGTCCGCCGGCTCCGACCTTCGGGACGGACGGCAAGCCTCTGCCTGCGCCCCATATCAGGCTGGACCGCGCCTTCCAGTTCCTGTTCGGAGACCGATTGTCATGAGCGACGCGCCCAGGCCGCGCCCCCGCGCCTTCCGGCTCGACGAGCTGGAGCCCGGTCAATCCCGCGATTTCGTGCTGGAGGCGCGCCCCGACGCCTATGAGGCGGAGGCCGCGCTGCTGGCCGACCCCGCCGAGCGCGCCGCCGAAGAAGCCCAGGCGAGCGGCTTCCTGCGCGGGGCCTCCTTCGGCTGGGCGGGCCTGCTTCTGTCCTCGCTCGGCGGGCTGGCCGCCTTTTCCTTTGGCCTCTGGCTGGACCAGCTCGTCGAATTGCTCTTCGCCCGCTCGCCGGCGCTCGGCTTCATCGGCCTCGGCCTCGCCGGCCTCGCTCTTCTCGCTCTCGGCGCCCTGGTCGGCCGAGAAACGCTCGCCATCCTGCGCCAGCGCAAGGTCGCGCTGCTGCACAAGGCGCTGGCCCTGGCGCACGAAACCGACGACCGCGAAATGGCGCGAAGGAAGGTCGGAGAACTGGTCGGACTTTATCATGGGAGGCAGGCCCTGGCCGCGGCCAGCGCGCATCTTTCCGATCTGCGCCGCGAAATCGTGGACGGCCGCGACCTGATTGAAATCGCCGAGCGCCAACTCATGCCCGCGCTTGACGCCGAAGCGCGGCGGGAAATCGCCGACGCGGCCAAAAGGGTTTCGCTCGTCTCCGCGATCAGCCCGCGCGCCTCGGTCGACCTGATCGTCGTCGCCGCGCAGGCCCTGCGCCTGATCCGCCGCATCGCCGAAATCTACGGCGGGCGTCCCGGCCTGCTCGGCGCCTGGCGGCTGGCGCGGGCGGTCGGCGCGCATCTCGCCATCACCGGCGGCATGGCGCTGACTGACGGTCTCGCCCAGCAGATCATCGGCCACGGCCTCGCCGCGAAAATCTCGGCCCGATTGGGCGAAGGCGTCGTCAACGGAACGCTGACGGCGCGAATCGGTCTATCGGCGATTTCGGTCTGCCGCCCCATGCCCTTTTCCACCGAAAAAGCGCCAGGCCTGGGCGACGTGGCGCCCTTCCTGTTCAGCAATTCGGGAAAAAGCGGTGAGAACCCGGCGGGGCCTCAGCCCTGACGCTCAGGCGTCACGATGACGAGACCGTCGAGCGCGTCGGTCAGGGTGATCTGGCAGGACAAGCGCGAATTGGGGCGCGGATCGACCGCGAAATCCAGCATGTCCGATTCCATCGGGCTCGCGGCGGGCAGTTTGTCCAACCATTCCGGCGCGACATAGACGTGACAGGTGGCGCAGGCGCAGGCGCCGCCGCATTCGCCGACGATCTGGTCGATGCCGTTCTTGACCGCCGTTTCCATCACGGTCATCCCCGGCTCGGCTGCGATCTCACGGCGCTCGCCATTGGAGTTGACAAAAACGACCTTGACCATGCGGAATTTCCTCAGCTCGGCGCGCGAAGCGCCCATAGCGCGCCTATCTATCGAGGATTTCCGCTCTTCGCCACCTTGGGCGGCGAGAAAAATCGTCGCGGTTCAGAAATCGCCGGCCGCGGACTCGGGATTGAGCGCCCGATTCGCCGCGCCGACGGCCTCGGGCGACTTGCCGCTCGCCGTGGCGAAGGCCAGCAGTGTCTTTTCGTGGCCGGCGATGAAGGCCAGGACGCCGGCGAGAAAACCCGGCTGGGCCGCCGCGGCGCGCAATGAGCCGACATCGAGGCCCGACAGGGCAAGAAAACGGGACAAGAGCTCGGAATCGCCGGCAAGAAAGCCCAAGGCCTCGATGGCCATGGCTTCGGCCTCTTCGCTCACGGGGGAGCGGCGGTCGGGAGGGCGCGGGTCGGCAGGACGGAAAGGCAAGGGAAACGCCGGACTTTGTTAACTTCCTTTTTCAAGTTCGCGCCGAATTTTTGTTTCGTCAATTTCTGTCGCATAAGTTTCGAGAATTCGGCGCGGGGAACTCACGGCGCGGCGGTTTGGGCGAGGCGCAATGAAAAAGACGGTTCTGATCGTCGAGGACAACGAGCTGAACATGAAGCTCTTCAACGACCTGTTGGAGGCGCATGGCTATGCGACGGTCCAGACCAAAAGCGGCGTCGAGGCCGTGGGCCTGGCGCGCCAGCACAGGCCGAACCTGATCCTCATGGACATCCAGCTTCCCGAGGTCTCCGGGCTTCAGGTCACGCAATGGCTGAAGGACGACCCGGATCTGGCCCATATTCCGGTGGTCGCGATCACCGCCTTCGCCATGAAAGGCGACGAGGAGAAGATCCGTCAGGGCGGTTGCGAAGCCTATCTCTCAAAACCGATCTCGGTCGTGAAATTTTTGGAAACCGTCCGCAATTACATTGGCGACAGGTGATGGCGTCGCCCCCGCCGACAATTTGAAAGGTCTTGCCCATGACGGCCCGCGTGCTGGTGGTCGATGACGTCATTCCGAACCTCAAGCTGCTCGAAGCGCGGCTGACGGCGGAATATTTCGACGTAGTCATCGCCACCAACGGATACGAGGCCCTCAAGATCTGCGAAAGGGGCGAATGCGACATCGTCCTGCTCGACGTGATGATGCCGGGCATGGACGGTTTCGAGGTCTGCCGCCGGATCAAGACCAATCCGGAGACTTTTCACCTCCCCGTCGTCATCGTCACGGCGCTCGACCAGACCACGGACCGCCTGCGCGGGCTCGAAGCCGGCGCCGACGACTTCCTGACCAAGCCGATCGACGAGATCGCCCTGATCGCGCGAGTCCGCTCGCTCGCGCGCCTGAAGCTCGTGATCGACGAATTGCGCAGTCGCGCCGACACTTCGGCGAGCCTCGGCGCGGCCGCCTTTCCCGTAAAAATGGACAACGGCCTCGGCGGAAGGATCCTTCTGGTCGAGGATCGCCCCAACGCGGCGCAGCGTATCCAGTCGGCGTTGGGCGGGCGCTATGAAGTGGACCTTGAAACCGACGCCCATCAGGCCCTCTTCGGCGCAGCCGAAACGGACTACGATCTGGTCATCGTCAGCATCGGCCTCGCCGATTTCGACGGCCTTCGCCTGTGCAGTCAGCTCCGCTCGCTGGAGCGCACCCGCAATACGCCCTTGCTGCTCCTCGCTGATCTCGAGGATCGGCAGCGCATCCTGCGCGGGCTCGACCTCGGCGTGAACGATTATGTCGTGCGCCCGGTCGATCCGAACGAAATCCTCGCCCGCGTCGGCGCCCAGGTGCGGCGCAAGCGTTATGCCGACGCGCTCCGCTCCAAGGTCATGGCGGCAATGGAAATGGCGGTGCTCGATCCGCTGACGGGGCTCAACAATCGCCGCTACCTCGAATCGCATCTGAGCGGGCTGCTCGATCAGGCCGCGGAGCGCGAGAGGCCGGTCGCGATCATGATCCTCGACGTCGATCATTTCAAACGGGTCAACGACACCTATGGCCATGAAATCGGCGACGAGGTGCTCAAAAATTTCGCCGCACGGGTCAAGCGCAAGGTGCGCGGCGCCGACCTGATGTGCCGTCTCGGCGGCGAGGAATTCGTCATCGTCATGCCCGACACGCGGCTGGCGACCGCCGAGAATGTCGGCGAGCGAATCCGATCCGCCGTCGCCGCCGCGCCCTTTTCGCTCACGGGCGACGAGCGCGCGATCGCTGTCACCGTCTCGATCGGCATCGCCGATTCCGTGGGCGGCGAAAGCGTGGCCGACTTGCTGCGGCGCGCCGACCAGGCGCTTTACCTGTCCAAGAACAGCGGTCGCAATCGCGTCAGCGCCAAGGCTGCCTGAGCGAGAATTCCTTATCGGCGACGCGCATGAGCGGCAATTACCGAGGCGCGCCTCCTTGACCGTCGGCATTACAACTTTACATTAGAATAATTCCATGTGTTCGCGCCCGACGCATGGAGACGATATGGCGCGGCGCGAAGGAGCCTTTGATGAATTTGCCCCCGCGTGACGGAGACGGTTATCTCCAGGACATGGACCAATGGACCCCGGATATTGGCAAGGGGATGGCCGAGGCCGACGGCTTCGACATGACAGAGGAAAAATGGGACCAGGTTCTCAAGGCGCGCGAGTATTACGACGAGAATCAGACCGTTCCGCCCATCCGCAAATTCGCCGCCTTTGTCGGACGGCCGAACAAGGAAATGTTCGATCTCTGGCAGACCGGCCCGATGAAGCCGATCACCAAATATGGCGGCCTGCCGAAGCCGACCGGCTGCGTCTGACGTTGGTTCCCGGCGCCCGGAATTTGCCCCGCCCCGCCTCAAATCCAGGCTGAATCGTCAGGCTTCTCCGGGGCAAGATCGTCGGCCAATGAACGCCATTCCCTTTCGCATCCGTCAGATCGAGCGCATCGACGCCATTTTGGCGCAGGACTGGGACGCCTGCGCCAATCCGGCCCGCCCCGCCGAAGGCGTCAGCGAGCGCTTCAATCCTTTTCTTTCCCACGCCTTCTTCTCGGCTCTGGAGGCGAGCGGCTGCGTCGGCAAGGGGACAGGCTGGCGTCCCGCCCACATCGTGGCCGAGACGCGGGAAGGCCGGATCGCGGCCTGCGCGCCGGTTTATTTCAAGACCCACTCGCTGGGCGAATATGTCTTCGACCAGGGCCTTGCCGAGGCCTTCGAGCGGGTCGGCGGGCGTTATTATCCCAAGGCGCAGGTCTCGACGCCCTTCACGCCGGTGCAAGGCCGCCGGCTGCTCGTCGCCTCCGACGCGCCGACGGGCGCCCGCGAGGCCTTGCTGACCGGCCTGCGCGCCCTGCCCGAGGCGGCAGGCGTCTCCTCGCTGCACATCACCTTTCCCGACGCCGCCGATCAGGCCTTTCTCGCTCAAGCCGGCATGATCCAGCGCAAGGGCCAGCAGTTCCATTTCTTCAATCGCGGCTACAGGAGCTTCGACGACTTTCTCGCGGCGCTTTCGTCGCGCAAGCGCAAGGCGATCCGCAAGGAGCGCGCCGAGGCGGTTTCCGCGGGGATTTCCATAGAAAGGCTCACTGGAAGCGATCTCACGGAAGCCCATTGGGACGCTTTTTTCGAATTCTACACCGACACCAGCTCGCGGAAATGGGGCCGCCCCTATCTCAACCGCGCCTTTTTCTCGCATTTGAGCGCCGCGCTCGCCGGTCGCATCCTGCTGGTGGTCGCGCGGCGCGAGGGACGGCTCATCGCCGGCGCGCTCAACCTGATCGGCGACGACGCGCTCTACGGCCGCAACTGGGGCGCGATCGAACATCACCCCTGCCTGCATTTCGAGCTCTGCTATTACCAGGCGATCGAATTCGCCATCGAGCGCGGATTGAAAAGGGTCGAGGCCGGGGCGCAGGGCGAGCACAAGTTCGCGCGCGGCTATGAGGCGGTTCCGACCTTTTCCTCCCACGATTTCGCCGATCCGCGCCTCGCCGCCGCCGCCGCCGATTATTTCGCCCGCGAAGGCCGCGCGGTGGACGCGATGATCGCTGAATATGCGGAAAGCGGACCGTTCAGAAAGGCATGACGGCGCTTGACCGGGCCGCCTCGCTTGGGCAGTTTGCGACGAGATTCCTCCTCCCGTCATCCGGCGCCGGCGCGCCGCCTTCTCCTGAAACGGCAGAAGGATTCAGCGGAGCCGCTCATGACCACCTACGATCCCAACAATATCTTCGCCAAGATCCTGCGCGGCGAAATCCCCTGCGAGAAGGTTTTCGAGGACGAGGACACGCTGGCCTTCATGGACGTCATGCCGCAGGCCGAAGGCCACGTGCTGGTGATCCCCAAGCTCGGCGCGCGCAACATTTTCGACGTTCCGGCGGGAGTCCTCTCGACCTTGATTCTCAGGGTGCAGAAACTCGCCCGCGCGGTGAAGGCCGCCATGGGCGCTGATGGCCTCACCGTGAACCAGTTCAACGAGCCGGCGGGCGGCCAGAGCGTTTTTCACATCCATTTCCACGTGATCCCGCGCTGGGACGGCGTCGCTTTGCGCCCGCACAGCGGCAAGATGGCCGACCCGGCCGTCCTCAAGGCTTATGCCGAAAAAATACGCGCAGCGCTTGCGGCCGATTCCTGATTCTCACCGCGTCCAGAACCAGACGGCGAGGATGATCGTCGCCTCGCCGGCCAGGACCGCCGCAAAGACCGAGCGTCGCGCCGCGAAAAAGGCGGCGCCGCCGACGGCGAAAGCGGCAGCGCGCGCCCAGACCGGCGCGAGCGCCAGTTCCTTCGACGGCGCCAGGACGATCTTCACCACGACACCGACCAGAAGCACGGTCGCGACGCTGCGCACGAAGAGGAAGACTTCCGACTCTTCGTCGATGCGCCGCGCGACGACCACCGCCAAGGCCCGCCAAACCTCGCTCGGCAGGAAGCCGAACAGGATCAGCGCGAGATAGGGATGTAGCGTCGGGTCGCCCGAAAGCAGACTCATGCGATCCGCCGCGCATAAAAACCGAGAAGCCAGGCCCCGCCGCCGCCGATCAAGGCGAGCGCGGGCAGGTCGAATCCGCCGCCGACAAAGGTCACCATGACCGGCGCCAGCACGACGCCGACGACAATGGCGAGCCAGTCGGCGCCGGAACGCGCCGCGCGCGATGTCGTGGCGAGGAAATAGATCGGCGACAACATCATCATGCCCGCCGCCAGCGGGCCGGGCAACGAGCCCGCGAGCCAGAAGCCAAGCGCCGTCGAAAAGGTGGTCAGGCCCATGCAGGTTACGGCGAGCCCGAAGAAGAACGGAAGGCGCTCTTCACGCGCCCTTTCCGGCAGGCGACGCAGGGATTCGGCCCAGACCGTGACGGCGATGAAATGAGCCGCGGCGAACAAGGTGGGAAGCCGCGTCCGCTTTTCCCGCAGCATCGGCAGGACTGAAAGGCACATCGGCAGCAGCCGCACGGAGGACAGGCTGACCGCCAGGGCGATCGCCGGCGGCGCCGTCTTGGCGACGCCCGCGCCGAAAAAGAGCACTTGCGCCGGACCCGCCCAGAGCAGCAAGGTGGACAAGGCCGCCGCGCCGACGGGAAAGCCCGCGGCCCGCGCCAGAGCCCCCACGCCCATCAGCGAGATCGCGACATAAAGGGCCGGGCCGGTCAGCGCCACGCGAACGCCCTCGAGGAAGACGCCGCGCGAGTCGCTCGCGCGAATTTCCGTCACATTTCCGCCAGTTGCTCCAGACGCGGCACGTCGAGCAATCGCACGCCGTCGGGCACGATCACGATGACCTTCTCGCGCGCCATCCGGGTCATCATCCGGCTGACGGTCTCGACGGTCAGGCCGAGATAATCGCCGATGTCGAGCCGGGTCATCGGCAGCGGCACATGGACGGAAGCGCCGTGGATGCGCGCATAGCGGTTGCGCATGCCGATCAGGAAGGACGCGATCTTTTCCTCGGCGGTGCGGCGGCCGAGAACGACCATCTGGTCCTGGGCCAGGGTCAGTTCATGCGCCGCCATGTTCAACATGGCGCGCATCAGCCGCGGTTTCTTGTCGAGGAGGTCAGAAAAGCCGAGTCGCGAAAACTGGCAGACCTTCACCGGGGTCAGCGCGTCGGCCGTGAACATGTGAGTCGGGTCCAGGGCGAGGCCGAGAAAATCGCCCGGGAGCGCGAAGCCGACCACCTGGCGGCGGCCGTCGGGCAGCAGCTTCGACAGGCGCAACGCGCCCGAGGTGATATTGGAGACGAAAGGCGCATCGCGCCCCTGTTCGAAAAGCGTCGCCTTTGCCGGAAACGCCAGCGTTCGGCCAATCTGCTCCAGGAGTTCGAACTCTTCGGGTTCGAGCGAATCGCAAACGCTCAAACCCTTGATCTCGCATTCGTTGCATTCGAGAGCGAGCCCAGGCGCCGCCTTCTGGGAACAGGCCATCGTCTTGGCGCTGGTCTCAAGGCGACCGAAAACCGTATCGAACAGCGCCTTCTCGGCCAGACTTTCCAAAACCAGCTCTCCCCTGGGCCAAAGAGGGCCAATAACTGAGGATTTCAGTTGGGACAATAGCACGCTCGGATGAGAGGACAAAGTTTTTGATCCTCGTCAACGACAAGCTAAAATTTGCGCTGGCGAAAGGACTTGCGGCGCGAGGCCGCCGTGCGCCGGCGCGCCTTGCCCTCTTTTGCCGCTTCGCCTATTCCTTGGCCACCGTGCGCGCCCACGTCGCAATCCCGAGTCTCGGACCGCCACATGCTGGAACGGAACATGAGCGATTCACCGGCCCCAAGTCCTCGGTCCGACACGCATCGTCCGGACGGGCGGCGCTTCGAGAAGATCAATTTTCTCGCGGCCAGCTCCCCTGAAGCCGAACACGCCCGCGCCCGCCTGGTGGGGCGCTATGGCGACGTCCATTCCGACGAGGCCGACGTGGTGGTGGCGCTCGGCGGCGACGGCCTGATGCTCCAGACCCTGCACCGGTTCATGGGGCGCAACGTCCCGATCTATGGGATGAACCGCGGCTCGGTCGGCTTCCTGATGAACGAATTCCGCGAGACCGGCCTGCGCAAGCGCCTCGCCGCCGCGCAAAGCTCGATCATCCACCCCCTGACCATGATCGCGGAAAACCGGTCGGGCGAACAAGCGACCGCCCACGCCATCAATGAGGTTTCGCTCCTGCGCCAGAGCGCGCAGGCCGCAAAGCTGCGGGTTTATATCGATGGCCATGTCCGGCTCGAGGAACTGGTGTCCGACGGCGTGCTGGTTTCGACGCCCGCGGGATCAACCGCCTATAACCTTTCGGCGAATGGCCCGATCCTGCCGCTCGGCGCGCCCCTGATGGCGCTCACGCCCATCTCGGCTTTCCGGCCCCGGCGCTGGCGCGGCGCCCTGCTCTCGGACAAGGCGGAGGTCGTGATCGAGGTGCTGGAGGCGGACAAGCGCCCTGTCGCGGCGGTAGCGGACCATTATGAATTCCGCGACGTGGCGCGCGTCAGGGTGACGACCGATCATTCGATCGGACTGGAGTTGCTCCACGACCCCGGCCATTCGATGGAAGAGCGCATCCTGCGCGAGCAATTCAGGCCATAGTGCGTCAAAGAGACGCTCGTCATCCGATCGCGACGGCTCGCGATCGAAAGGGAATGCCAATGTCGCACGATCACAAGCCGACGCCGCGCGGCCTCGACGAAACCATTCTCGCCGACGAGAAATATTCCTTCTCGCGCCTGACCTACGAATTGCGCCGAGCCGACGGGCGGTGGGAGCGGCATGAGCGCAACCTTTTTCGGCGGCCCGACGCCTGCGTGCTTCTGCCCTACGACCCCGCGCGCGGCCAGGTTCTGCTGACCCGCCAGTTCCGCCTCGGCGCCTTCATGAACGATCGCACACCCGGCCTGCTCGAGGCCTGCGCCGGCACGCTCGATCCCGGCGAAGCGCCGGACGCCTGCATGCGGCGCGAGGCGATGGAGGAAATGGGCCTGAAGGTCGACGAATTGCGCTTCCTGTTCGAGGCTTTCGTCAGCCCCGCCGCGACTACCGAAAAGCTCTATTTCTTCATCGCGCCCTATTCGCCTGACGCGCGCGTCGCCGATGGCGGCGGCATGGAGGAGGAAGGCGAAGAAATCGAGGTCGTCGAGGCGGCTTTCGCGGAAGTCCTGCGCGAGGCGGACGCCGGCGCGATCCGCGACGGCAAGACGCTTACCCTGCTCTATTGGCTCAAGGCCTCGGGGATGATGGATTAGGCCGCCATCATTTCTTTTTCCAGGGCGACGAGATCGACTACGACATCGGTTTCCGCCAGCGGCTCGGTCATCGGCTCGACCTTGCCGACCGGTTGCTCGGCCTCGATCTGTTCGGCCGCCGGCTCGGCGCCGGACACCGGGGCGACGACGGGCGCAGCCCGTTCCGCGCGCAGGCGGGCGAGCGCTTTCCGGCCGGTTTCGCGGCCGGCGTCGGCCTCGAAGCGGCGCAGCAGCGCGATCAGCCGGGCCAGAGATTCGTCTCGAGCCGCTTCGCATTCGGCGAGAACGGACTGGATAACGGGCAGGCGCAGGCCGCCGCGCTCGATGTCGTCATGCGCGCCGCGCGGCGCCTTGGTCAGCGCCACCAGAGCGGCGCGGAAGGCGATCAGCAAAGGCGCCGGCAGGCCGGCGCGGGCGTAAAGCGCGGCAAAGGCGTTGGACGCCGGCTCGTGGATCAGGCCCGCGACCCGCTTCGGACCGATTCCCGTCAGTTCGACCAAGGTGGCGGCGAACAGGTCCGTCTGCCCGCAGAGCAAGGCGCGCAGGGCGAGACCGGCCGTCAGTTGCCCCGAGACGCGCAAATAGGCCGCAAGCGCCGCCGTTTCCTCCGAAAATGCGGCGCATCCTGCGGCGATGATCATGGCGGCGCGTTCGCGCGAGTCCTTCGCCACGCGCTCCGAGCGCGCGGGCGAAAGCCAGTTGCGCTCGACGGCGTGTTGCGCGAGCTGGCGCGCGGCGGCCGAGGCGAGCGCGGCGCGCACCACGCCCGGAAGCCAGGGCCGGCCCAGCAGGGCCTCGCGCAGTTCAGCGTCCTCGCCGAAGCGCTCGATCATCCGGCGCATGGCGAATTCCGGCAGATTGGCCCCTTCATTGACCGCGAGCGTGATCATCGCCTCGCGCCCGGCGACTTCGGCGAGCGCCGAGGCGACGGCGGGAGAAAGCTCCGGGCGAAGAGCGATCGCGGCCTGCGCGACAGAATCGCCGACAGAAGCGCAATCGATCAACTGGGCGTCGGTGAGAAGCGGCGACCGCGTCAGAACGACCGAGGAAATATCTGACTGGTCGAGCGCGAGGCCGATAACGATGGCCGGCGGCGCGTCCACCGCGCTGGCGAAGCTTTCGGCGAGCGCGCGGCGCACCAGCGGCGAGGGATCGTCAAGCGTCGCATAAAGCATCTGCTCCGCCTCGGCGCGCTCCTCCCCATCCATCTCGCCATAGAGATAGGCCCGCGCCAGGGCGCCGACGCCCTCCGCCCGCGCGCTGGCCGGCGCGTTTTCAGACCACTGGATGAATTTGCGAACGATCATGCGCGTCTCGCGGAGCTCAAGCGCGACCGCCGTTGCGGCCCCGTTAACGCAGGATGATGAAACAAGGTAAAGTTTAGCTTAATCATCATCATGATTCGCGGCGCGCCGGACGGAGCCCCAGACCATGCGCTCGATCCTTGTCGTTTCCGCCGCCTCGCCCGCCGCCTTCGCCGCGGCGCTAACGAGCGACGCCGACGCTTTGGCGATCGACCTCAGCATGGACGACACGGAAAGGACCCGCGCGGCGGCGGTGGAAATGATCGCGGCGGCGAAGGCGGCGGGGCGGAAGCGGTTGGCGCTCATCCACCCGCTGGCGTCCGGTCTCGCCGACGCCGACCTCGACGCGGTGATGGCGGCGCCGCCTGACGGAATCATCCTGCCCGACGCCCTTGGCGGGCGCGATATCCAGCATCTCGGCGCCAAGCTCGCCGTGCGCGAAGCGGAAAACGACCTGCCCGATGGCTCGATGAAAATTCTGCCGCTGGTCGCCGACTCGCCCGCCGCGATCTTCGAACTCGGCGCGCTCGTCCGCGCGACCCATCGGCTGATCGGGATAGGGCGCGACGAAGGCCTTCTAGCGGCGCGGCTTGGCCTCGCGCGGGCGCTTCAAGGGGAAAAGCCCGACCCGCTGCGCCTCGCCCGCAGCCTCGCTGTTCTGGCTGCTGCGGCGGCGGGCGCGCCGGCCTATGATTGCGCCGAGCCAGGCGAAGACGACGATTTCGCCCGCGCGTGCGCGCTCGCCGCGCGCGACGGATTTTCAGGCAAATTCGCCCTGACGCCGGATCAGGCAAAAGCGATCAACGCCGCCTTCGACGCGGTCAGAACCGGCTGACGAGGGAGTCGAGGTCCGGCCGGGTCCGGTCCTCGGGCGCGTTATCGACCCGCCCGATATAGATGAACCCAGCCATTCTTTCGTGTTCGGCAAGGCCGAAGCGGGTCATGACCTCGCGATCATAGGCGCACCATTCGGTGAGCCAGGCGGTGCGGAAGCCCATCGCGGTCGCCGCGACGGTCAGGGCCATGCAGGCCGCGCCCGCCGAAAGCTCCTGCTCCCAGACGGGGATTTTGACATGCGGCGCGGCGCGGGACACAACGCCAATGACGAGCGGGGCGCGCGCGAATCGCCCGCGCTCGAGGTCGAGGCGCGCGACGTCGGCGCCGGGCTCGCGATGGGCGAAGATCTCGGCCAGGACTTCGCCGGCGCGGGCGCGGCCCTCGCCCTCGAAGACGATAAAGCGCCAGGGAGCGAGCTTGCCATGGTCCGGAACGCGCGCCGCCAGAGTGAGGAGCTGGCGCAATTCCTCCGGCGTCGGGCCGGGGCCGCGCATCTGGATTGGCGGGGCCGAACGGCGCGCGGCAAGGAGATTGATCGTGTCGGTCATGAAAACATCCAATGATTTTGCCGCACAAAGCCCTAAAAAGGCCGTTTTGTAAACCGATGGCGACAGGATGAGCAGGAGAGGAATTTTGCGGCGCGCGACGGACCTGGACGCAAGACGGGCCATGACGACAAGAGGCGCGCTCGGCGTCCTGATCTGCCTCGCCGCGCCTGCTTCGGGCTTCGCGCAGGCCCCGGTGCTCCCGCCCACCCTTCTGACGCCGCCGCCGATCGTCGGCGCGCCATTGCCCAATCCGCCGGCCGACCCGCAGCAGGCGCCCGCCTCCGACACGCGGCCGCGCGTCGCCGTGTCCTTCAACGCCATTTTCGCGCCGGGCGATATCCAGGCCATCCGCACGGGGCTGAACTGGCGAGTCTTCGACGCCCGCGCGGGCGAAGAAGGAAACCACGCCCTGATCGCGGAATCGAACGAGGCTACGCCGACCTTCCAGCTTCCCGACGGCGATTATATCGTCCACGCGGCCTGCGGGCTCGCGAGCGCCGACAAGCAATTCCCGGTCAATGGAGCGCCGGTGAACGAGCGGCTCGTGATGAACGCCGGCGCGCTGAAGATCGAGGGCCGGATTGGCGACGCGCCAATCGCCGCGTCGCGGCTCAACATCATGGTCTATCTGCCCGAACGCGATGATCCCGAAGCAAAGCTCATCATTCCCAATCTGAAGGCGGATTCGCCGGAATGCCTGCCGGAAGGCGCCTACCACGTCGTCTCCCGCCTGATGGACGCGGCGCCGGGCTCGACCACGCCGACCAATTCGACGGTCTACGCCGACTTGCGCGTGCAGGCCGGCAAGCTGACCGACGGCGTGCTGAAGCACCGGGCCGCCAACATGACCCTCAAACTCGTCAACGCCCCCGGCGGCGAGGCGCTCGCCAACACCAGCTTCTCGATCCTGACGCCGGGCGGCGACGTGATCCGTGAAATGATCGGCGCCTTCCCCTCGCTCGTCCTCGCCGAGGGCGAATATGTCGCCATCGCCCGCCACGACAACAAGACCTATCAGGCGACCTTCAAGGTGGTCGCCAACCAGGATCGCGACGTCGAAGTGCTGACCCAGCAGCCGGCGCAATGATTCATGACCTGAGACAAGGCGCTTGCGCTCTTTGCGTTCGATAGTTCAAACTTGTCGCACGGAGCCAGAATCATGCGTCGCTTTGCGATCCTTCCCCTCCTCGCCTGCCTGACCGCGCCGGCCTTCGCCGCGCCGCCGCGAGTCTTGTCGCCCCCGGACCCCGCCCAGGGCGAAAGGATCGCCCGGCGCTGGTGCGCCGCCTGCCATGTGGTCGCGGCGGACCAGAAGGAAGCAAGCGCGGACGTGCCGAGCTTTTTCTACGTCGCCCGGCACATGAGCAATCGCGACTTGAGCTCCTTCCTCACCGACCCGCATCCGAAAATGCCGGACATGAGCCTGACGCGGCGAGAGATCCGGGACCTCACGGCCTATATCCGCTCGCTGGCGAAAGCCAGCGGCGGACAATAGGGCCGGCCGCCGCCAGTCTGTCGCCCAAGCCGCTTCATGGCGCCGGATTGCCGCGAATCTGGTGGATCGCGTCGATGCGCTTTTCCAGATCGGCCGGCAGGGTCGTCGGCGCGTCGAGGATCAGCTTGAGCTGATCGAGCGTCGTCGCGCCGATGATATTGGCGGTGACGAAGGGGCGCGAGGTCACGAATGCCAGAGCGAGATGGACCGGATGGAGGCCGAACTCGCGGGCCAGGGCCAGATAGTCCGCGATGGCGTCGTCCACGCCGGGCTTCTGATAACGCTGGCCGCGCGGAAAGAGCGTGAAGCGCGCCCCCTCGGGCTTGGCGCCGTTGAGATATTTGCCGGTGAGGAAGCCCTGCCCGAGCGGCGAATAGGCCAAAAGCCCAGTCTGCTCACGGCAGGCGAATTCGGCAAGGCCGATCTCGAACTGGCGGTTGAGCAGGTGATAAGCGTTCTGGATCGTGACCAGACGCGGCCCGACGCTCGCGTCCGCCGCGCGCAGGAACTGGCTGACGCCCCAGGGCGTCTCGTTCGACACGCCGAAATGCCGGATCTTGCCCTGCTTCACCAGCTCGTCCATCGCGGCGAGCGTTTCCTCGAAAGTGACGCCGTCCGGTCCGCCGCGATCGTGATATTCATTGGAGAGGCCCTCGAACAGGTCCATCGGACGGTCGGGCCAGTGAAGCTGGTAGAGATCGATGTAATCGGTCTGCAGGCGCTTCAGCGAATTTTCGACGGCGTAGAAAATGTTCTTGCGGTCGAGCCGCGCCATTTCGCCGTTGCGATACCAATGCGCCGTGCTGCGGCCAACGACCTTGGTCGCAAGAATCACTTTATCCCGATTTCCTCGTGCAGATAACCACTTGCCGATAATTTTTTCAGTGGATCCGTAGGTCTCCGCGCGCGGCGGAATGGAATAGAGCTCGGCCGTATCGAAGAAATTCACGCCATGGGCGAGCGCGTGATCCATTTGGGCGAACGCGTCGGCCTCGCCGGTCTGCTCGCCATAAGTCATGGTGCCGAGGCAAATTTCCGAGACCCGCACGTCCGTGCGGCCTAGCTGACGATATTGCATTGAAGGGCTCCTGAAGCGCGTCGAGCATAAGCTTTTTGCGCTGCGAAGAAAGCGCCGGCGCGCAAGCCGCCGCTTGCGCGGGCGCTAGAAGCCGAAATGCAGCCGCGCCTGGCGCAGGCAGGCCATGAAGCCCGTGAGATCGCCCAAGCCCGGCAAGGAGGAGGCATCGGGGCGGACAATGCGGCGTCCCTGCGCTTTCAGCGCGCCGTCGAGCATCAGATTGTCGGCGTTGCCGAAATTCTCGATCAGCAGGCCGCTCGCGTCGCAGAAATCGCCTCCCGGCGCGCCGTGGACGCCGTGACTCGCCGCCACGCGGTCGAACAAAGGCGCAGCGGCGTTGGTATAGGCGAAGACCGGCTTGCCGAGCGCGCCGAAAAAGCCGAGTTCGAAGGCCGTGCCGGGATCGGCGTTGACCCCGCGAAATGGCGAGAGGTTGAAGACCCCCGCGTCGGCCTCGCGCATCAAGGCGAGATTGGCGGCGTAGATTTTCTCGTCCGCCGTCTCGCCCGGCGCGGCGGCGAGGCCGTTGTCGAGCGGGTAAAGCCCGACGAATCCGAATTCCTCGCACAGCATTTTCTTGCGCGCGCCGATCTCGCGGGCGTCGGGCAGGAAGACTTCGGGTCCCGCGAGATAGATTTGCTTCGCCGTCATCCGTGATTCGCTCCTCGCCTTCGTTGTAGCGCCTTCGCGCGCGAAGCTAAGCCGAAAAAAACGTGCGCGCCTCGTGCGACGGCATTGGCGGTCCTCCGGCGCAATGATAGTCATTCCCCTCCTGCCGGAGCCCAAGCGAGAAAAGCACGGGAGAATCGGGAACGCGGTGCAAGGCCGCGACGCGCCCAGCGCTGTAAGGGGGACTGACGGAACACACGCCACTGGTTCGCCGGGAAGGCGTTTCGTCGGGAAGAACCCAAGTCAGAAGACCGGCCGGCAGGATTGGTTCGGCGCGCATGGACAGCGCGACGAAAGCGCCATCAAGGGGAATAACGATGGACGATTCTGCTTTGCTTCCTGCCCTGCCTTTGCCCGACGCCGAGCGCGCCGGCGTTTACCGCGCCATGCTGACGCGACGCGACACGCGGGGCGAATTTCTGCCCGATCCGATCGCCGACGAGACGCTAAGCCGTATCCTGGTCGCCGCCCATCACGCGCCTTCGGTCGGCTACATGCAGCCGTGGAGTTTCCTGGTCGTCCGCGACGCGGATGTCCGGGGCCGCGTCCATGACGCCTTTCTGAAAGCGCATGCCGAGGCGGCGCTGATGTTCCCGGAAGACAAGCGCGACCTTTATCGTTCGCTCAAACTCGAGGGCATCCTTGAGGCGCCGGTCAATATCTGCGTCACCTGCGACCGCGATCGCGCCGGGCCGACCGTGATCGGGCGCACCCATATTCGCGCCATGGACCTGTTCAGTTCGGTCTGCGCCGTCCAGAACCTGTGGCTCGCGGCGCGCGCGGAAGGGCTCGGCGTCGGTTGGGTGAGCATTTTCGACAATGGGACCGTCCAGCGCATTCTCGGCATACCGAAACGCATCGTGCCGGTCGCTTATCTCTGCATCGGCAAGGTCAAGGGCTACCACGCCCGTCCGGAGCTGGAAAAAATAGGCTGGCGGCCGCGGCTCCCGCTGGAATCTCTGGTGCATTTCGAGCAATGGGGCCGCCAGGACGCCGAGCCGGAATTCCGGCGCATGCTGCGCGAGGATGCGGCCGCGGCGCGCGACGGCCGGTTTTCCATCGATTAGCGGGAAAGGCGGATCCGCGCCATGCGCCCCTCCTGGGGGCGCATGGCGCAAAAGCCCGCAAAGATCAGGCGCCGCGCAGATCGGGCGGCGTCGCTTCCAGCGCCAGCGCGGCCAGAGCCTCGTCGAGCGTGGCGAAGGTCTGCGCCGGCGAACCGAGACGGCGGATCGAAACCGTGCGGTCCGCCGCCTCCTTGCGCCCGACGACCAGCAGCACCGGGATCTTCGCCAGCGACAATTCGCGCACCTTGTAATTGATCTTCTCGTTGCGAAGATCGGTCTCGACGCGCAACCCCTTTTTGTGGGCGAGCGCGGCGATTTCTCGCGCGTAATCGTCGGCGTCGGAAGTGATGGTGCAGACCGTCGCCTGCACCGGCGACAACCACAGCGGCAGATGGCCGGCGAAATGCTCGATCAAAATGCCGGTGAAGCGCTCCAGCGAGCCGAAAATGGCGCGGTGGATCATGACGGGGGTCTGCTTCTCGGAATCCTGCCCGATATAAAAGGCTCCGAAGCGGCCCGGCAGGTTGAAATCGACCTGGGTCGTGCCGCATTGCCATTCGCGGCCGATGGCGTCGCGCAGGGTATATTCGAGCTTCGGCCCATAGAAGGCGCCCTCGCCCGGATTGATCCCGGTCTTGACGCCCTGCGCGGCCAGGAGGTCGAGCACCTTGCCCAGCGCCGCCTCGGCCTTGTCCCAGCCCTCGTCGCCGCCGACGCGCTTTTCCGGCCGGGTCGAAAGCTTCACGACGATGTCGTCGAAGCCGAAGTCCTTGTAGATCGACATGACCATGTCGTTGATCTTCATGGCTTCCGCCATGATCTGGTCTTCGGTGCAGAAGATATGGGCGTCGTCCTGCGTGAAGGCGCGCACGCGCATCATGCCGTGGATCGCGCCGGACGGCTCATAGCGATGGACAATCCCGAATTCCGCGATCTTCATCGGCAGGTCGCGATAGGACTTCAGCCCGTTCTTGAAGATCTGGACATGGCCGGGGCAGTTCATCGGCTTCAGCGCGAAAACGCGGTCGTCCTCGGTCTTGGTGAGGAACATGTTCTCGCGATAGGTCTGCCAATGGCCCGAGGTCTCCCACAGGGCGCGGTCGAGGACCTGCGGCGTGTTGACCTCGATATAGCCCGCCGCCTGCTGGCGCCGGCGCATGAAGGAAATCAAGGTCTGGAACAAGGTCCAACCCTTGGGGTGCCAGAAGATCGTGCCCGGCCCCTCCTCCTGGAAATGGAAGAGATCCATCTCTCGGCCCAGGCGGCGGTGGTCGCGGCGTTCGGCCTCCTCGATCTGCGTCAGGTAAGCGTCGAGGTCTTCCTGCTTGGCGAAGGCGGTGGCGTAGATGCGCTGAAGCATCGGCTTCGACGAATCGCCGCGCCAATAGGCGCCCGCCACCTTCATCAGCTTGAAGGCGGCTCCGATCTTTCCGGTCGAGGGCATGTGCGGGCCGCGGCACAGGTCGAGCCATTCGCCCTGGCGATAGACCGAGATTTTCTGATCGGCAGGGATCGCCTCGACCAGTTCGACCTTGAAAGCCTCGCCCAGCTTTTCGAAATAGCTCACCGCCTCGTCGCGGGTCCATTCCTCGCGCACGATCGGCTTGTCGGCGGCGACGATCTCCCGCATTTTCTTTTCGATCGCAGCGAAATCCTCGGGCGTGAAGGGCTCCGAGCGATAGAAGTCGTAATAAAAACCGTTCTCGATGACCGGGCCAATGGTGACCTGCGTGCCGGGATAGAGCGCCTGGACCGCATCGGCCAGCACATGGGCGGCGTCGTGGCGGATCAATTCCAGCGCGCGCGGGTCGTCCCGGTTCAGAAACTCGACTTTCGCGTCGGTCTCGATCGGCCGGACCAGATCGACCATCTCGCCATTGAGCATCATGGCGACGGTGCGCTTGGCCAGCGAGGGCGAAATGCCTTTCGCGATGTCGAGGCCTGTGGCGCCGGCTTCGTAGGAACGCTGGGCGCCGTCGGGAAAAGTCACATTGATCATGTCGGTCTCCATGCTCACTCGCCGTGACGAGCCGGCGTAAGCTGTCTTGGGAAGCGCTTTCCTATCGCGATTTACGGGACGCGCGCAATGCGGGCGCAGGTAATAAGCCTGCGAACATTGACGCGCGGCCCCCGCCCGAGCCAAAGTGCGCGCCCTGTAAACGGGCAGTTTGGCGCCAGATGGGTAATTGGAAGAATCAGATCAGAATCGCTCTGCTGGCGATGACGGCGGCACTGGCCGCCGCCTTCGGCAGCTGGTTTCTCGCCACGGGCGCGCAGAAGTCCGCGCCAGCCGAGCCTCCGCTCGCGGTCAAGCCAGTGACGACGACGCCAGTCGAGGCGGAGGCGAAGGAAGCCGCGCCCGCCGATCCATCGACAACCGAGGATCCGCAGAAACTCGCCGCCTTGCAGGACAAGCTCGCCCAGGCGCTTGAATATGCCGCTTTCCTGACCGAGTTCCGCGCGCTCTATCCCGCGGATTACGACGCGACACTTCATGCCGCGCTCGCGCAGGGGCTCGAAACCCACGACGACGCCCCCGACCTCTTTTTGACCCTCGCGATCCAGACGCTACGCCAGAATCGCGGCCTGATGGGGGCCAAGGCCGGCGCGGCGGCGCTCGACAAACTGTTCGGTGAACACCGGAAGGTTCTCCAGCAACTTGAGCAAACCGATCCGGCCCTTTGCGTCGATTTCCTCAATGGCGCGCCCGCCGACCGATTCGTCGCCTTCACCGCCGCGCATCGCGCCCTGATGGCGGGCGAAGCGCAGGCCGGGCTCGAGGCGATCGGCGACGGCTCCAACAAGAAGATCGATCGCGAGGCCCCCACGTCAGCCGATTTCGACGATCTCGAAAAGCTGATGTTGTCCAAAGGCATGGACGAGGCCGGCGTGGCGCAGCTTCTCGACGGCAAGGTTCCCGATCCGCCATTGGGCGACGCCCGGCAATGCCACAATGGATTGATCTATCTCGACGCGATGAAAGCCCTGCCCGACGTACAGCGCCTGCGGCTCTATGCGTTGGCGCTGAAGGTCATGGCGCATGAGTGAGCCGTTCTGCGGCTTCTGAGGCGCCCCGCTTCCATTCCCGGCCCTGTGCGGCCATCGGCGAAACATTATGTCGCATTGACTTGCCGGGCCGCCGGGCAAGAATATCAGCAGCTTTTGTTCTCATGCGCTTGCGCCGCCTTTTGGCAGGATGTCGATGACGGCGCGGGCGAAAGGGCGCGGACGCCATCGTCGAACGCCCGGACTGCCGCAGTCAGGTTCCGACCGGAGCGGAAGGACGCTCCAAAAGGCGGAAGAGCTCAGGGAGGACGAAATGACAGCCGCATCCGTCAATTTGACCGGCGACCAACTCGACGCCGTGGTGAAGAAACTCGGGGGCGCGGAGGGCGTCAAGCGCCTTCTGAGCGGCGAATTATCGGTCGTCGAGACGCCGGCCGCCGATTTCCCCGTCTGGAAAACCGTGAGGCTGGGCGTTCACAAATCGGCCGAGGCCTATCGCAAGGCGCTCGCGACCGGCAACCACCGCGCCGGCTCCTGGGTGAACGATTTCCTTGGCAAGCCGGCTTATCAATCCGCCAAGAACGAGACGGAGGTCGACCTCGTCGTTCTCTCCGTCGGCGACCTTGGGTTCAAGAAGGGCGCGCTCTACAGCCAGATCTGCGAAAAGGCGGTGGCGTTGGGCCTGGAGCTGTGCCCGGCCGAGGTCGGCCCCGCACTGCGGCTTGCCTACGAGGACCAGCCCCGCGGCGAGCGGCTCATCATCGCGACAAAATCCGCCGCGGGATCGAGCGATGAACTCGACCTGTTCTCCATGGAGGTCAGCGGCGGCGGCGGGCTCTGGTTGCGCGGCGACTGCGGTCCGTCCGACCGCTACTGGGAGGCCGACCGCCGCTTCGTCTTCGTGCGCCCCCGTTCCTGAGGCGCCCGCGCTGAACCGAAGCCGGGAAAGGGTCGCGCCTGAACGACGCCTGGAGCGCTGGCCTATTCCTCGCGCTCGACGGCTTCGCACACAGGCTTGCGCCGCCACGCGCCATAACGCCATGGACGCAAGGCGTCGGCGCCTTCAGGGAGCCTGGACGGAACCGGATCGAAGCCCGAATCGCCCCAGGGATGGCAGCGGCAGATTCGCGCGAAGCCCATCCAGCCGCCGACCCATAGGCCGTGACGCCCGATCGCTTCATCCGCGAAAGCGGAGCAGGTCGGCAGATAGCGGCAATTGCGTCCCGCGACGCTGGACAAGGTGACCCGATAGGTCCGGATCATGCCGCGCGCCAGCCAGGCGGGCGTCTTGGCCACGATGTCGATAGGCCCGGGCAAATAAATAATCCTTGATGAATCGTTACGACGGACTGTTGCAAGAAAACGACGCCCGCGACAATCTTGATCGCACGCGCAAAAACGCCTGTTCCCCCTTCTTGGCCGCTGGTAAAACTGAAGGCAAGATTTGGGGGATATTGTGTCGAAACTTTCGCTGCGCGCATTGGTCCTTGCGGCCACTCTCGTCTCGGGCGCCTCGGTTCGCGCCGACGATCTGCAATTGCCTTTCCTGAACACGACGCCCAAGGATGCGACGCCGGAGTGGGTCGTGACGCTCGAAGCCATGGGCGGCGTCGCGCCGAGCTATCCCGGCGCCAGCACCTATTCCTTCTACGGCCTGCCGGGATTCGAACTGCGCCGCGTCGACCAGCCCCCGCGCTTCAGCTCGCCCGACGACAGCTTCAGCTTCGTGGTGCTGCATAACGACTGGTTCGCCGTCGGCCCCGCCGGCAACTGGGTTGGCGATCGCAACGTCAGAAGCAACCCGGCGCTGTTCGGCATGAACGACGTCTCCGCAAGCATCGAGGTCGGCGCCTTCGCCGAATGGACGCCCTTGTCCTGGATGCGCGTCCGCGGCGAAGCGCGCAAGGCGATTTCCGGCTATGACGGCTGGGCTTTCGCCCTGAACGCAGACGTCTGGCAGAAATGGGGTCCCGTGACCCTTTCGGTCGGCCCGCGGCTCAATTTCAACAATGACCAATACGCCAACGCCTTCTTCTCCGTGACGCCGGCCCAGGCGGCGCTCAATCAACTGGGTGGCGGCCTGCTCACGCCCTATAACGCCACGGGCGGCCTGACCTCGGCGGGCCTCACGGTGGCGGCGCGCTATGAATTGTCCGAAACCTGGCGGATTAGCGCCTTCGGCAATTACGAAGTGCTGACCGGCAGCGTCGCCAACAGCCCGTTGGTCGCCCGCACCGGCTCGCGCGACCAGTTCTCGGCGGGCCTCGAAATCGCCTATCGCTTCAAGACCAAGGAGCTCTACTGGATTCCCGCCTTCTGACCGGAGAAGCCGGGAGACCTCCTGAAACGCGCGCGGCCCGGGTTTTCCGGGCCGTTTTTCATTATTGGGCGTCAGCAATGCAGGCTCAGTCGCGCCGCTTGAGATGTTCTTCCAGATAGACCAGGGCGATCTGCCGGTCGCTGTCATTCGCGATCTTCATGTCCTGGTCGTAAAGCTTCGCAACCCAGTCCTGCCCCTTGCCGTTTGCGCCTTCGCGGGCAAGCGTCAGCCACATCAGGCCGCGCGCGCGCTGGACCGGAATCCCGTCGCCGACGAAGAGCAGGTGGCCGAGCAGAGCCTGCGACTCGACATGGCCTTTCTCCGCAGCCAGGTTGAGCCAACGCGCCGCCTGACGATTGTCCTTGGCGAGCCCGCCGGCGCCGTCCATATAGAGCCGCGCCAGATTGTACTGCGCGTTGGAATCGCCGAAATTCGTCGCCGCATAGAGGAACAGGCGCATCGCCTCATCGGGGTCCGCCTTGAGGCGCGAACCGGGAATGCCCTTGAGTTCGAACACGCCGACCGCGACGAAGGCGCTGGCGACGACCGATTTCTCGCGCCAGTTGACGTTGTCCTCGTCATATTTGTCGACGATCTGCTGGAAATATTGATAGGCCTTGTAGTCGTCGCGGGGCACGCCGTCGCCATCCGCATACATCTTGCCGAGTTTCCACTGCGCCAAAGGCTCGCCGCCGGCGGCCGCATATTTGAGCGCCTCCACCGAAGAGGCGGGATTTCCGGCGCGATAGTTCTCGAGCGCGACTTCGAGAGCCTGGCGGGGATCTTTGAAAATATCGAGCGTCTGGTTGGAAGGAGTCGATTTGTCGGCGCCGTCGAAGGCGTATGCGGGCCCTGCCGCGCAGGCGGCAAGACAACATGTCAGAAATATTCGCCCGAACGCCGCTTTCACTCGAATTCTCCTGACGGGACCCCTGACCGGACCGCCCTTCATCCCGCCCATGACGCTAACGAACTAGCTTCTCCTTTATGGCTGAATCGCGGCGGCGTCTTTTCAAACTTCGGGCATTCTAAAGTTGATTTTAGTCTGTGGCGCCCAAGCCACAAAACGACGCCGCGGACACAGCCGGACCATCGCCGGCAACAGCTTGATTCGGTGAAGCAAACCCATGATTGCCGAGAAAGGTTGCGAAACTTCGCAACACGGGGCTCGCGAAGATTTGAACCTCGCGCGAAGCGCAAAGGCCCGGGCAAAACATCCCTTTCTTGTCGCGCCGTGGGCTCCCTATATTGAGGGGACGATGAGAGGTCTTGTCATGCTCAACCCGGAGCCCGTGCAGCCGTTGGAACGCGATGGCTTTTCCGCCGCGCGCGGCTCGGTGCGGCCTCCTCCGGGCGGCGGCTTCTTCAAGCGCTTCATGGTTTTCGTCGGCCCCGGCTATCTGGTCGCGACCGGCTATATGGACCCGGGCAACTGGGCGACGTCGCTGGCCGCCGGTTCGCAATTCGGCATGCGTCTCTTATCCGTCGTCGTGCTGTCGAGCCTCGTCGCGATCCTGTTCCAGTCCTTGTCGGCCCGGTTAGCCTTCGCCGCCCATCTCGATCTGGCCCAGGCCTGCCGCGCCCACCTGCCGCCGCAGCTCAACCTTTTTCTCTGGCTGACCCAGGAACTTGCGATCCTTGCCACCGACCTCGCCGAGGTCATCGGCACGGCGATCGGCCTCAGCCTCCTTTTCGGCTTCCCGCTCTGGCTCGGCGCGATCCTCACGGCCATCGACGTGGTTCTCATCCTCGCCTTCGAGCGTTTCGGCTTTCGCAAGCTCGAAGCCTTCGTGATCGCCCTGCTGATGATCATCGCCGCGAGTTTCGCCATCCAGCTCGCTCTGGCGCGACCCGATTGGTCGGATGCGGCGGGCGCCCTCATGCCGACGCGCGAGCTACTGGACGACCCGAAAATGCTCTATCTGGCGATGGGCGTCATCGGCGCGACCATCATGCCGCACAATCTCTTCCTTCATTCCGGCGTGGTGCAGACGCGCGCCGTCGCGCCCGATGAGGCCTCCCGCCGCGAAGCGATCCGCTTCGCCATGGCCGATTCCGCCCTCGCGCTGACCTTCGCGCTCGCCATCAACGCCGCGATCCTGATCCTCGCCGCCGCGACCTTCCACGTCCATCGGCATGAGAATGTCGCAGATCTTTCCGAAGCCTATCGCCTGATCGCGCCGATTCTCGGCGCGCCCATAGCCGCCAAGCTTTTCGGCCTGTCCCTGCTCGCCTGCGGCGTCAATTCCACCCTCACCGCGACGCTCGCCGGCCAACTCATCATGGATGGCTTCCTGCGCCTGCGCCTGCGGCCCGCCGCGCGGCGCCTCATCACCCGGACGCTGACCATCGCGCCGGCGGCGGCCGTCGCCACTTATGCGGGCGACGCGGCGGCGGGACGGCTGATTGTGCTGTCGCAGGTCGTGCTGAGCTTCGCCCTTCCCTTCGCCCTGGCGCCGCTCGTCTGGTTCACCGGCTCGCGCAAAGTCATGGGGCCGCATGTCGCCCCACGGCCGACGACTTGGCTTGCGGCGACGCTGGCGGCCGGCATCACGCTCCTCAACGCCAAGCTGATCTTCGACGCCGTCTCCGGCTAGCCCAGCAGCTTCAACGCCGCGGACATCTTCTCCAGCCGCGCCACCGCCTGTTCGCGACGCTCCTGCTGCTCCTCGACGACTTCTTCCGGCGCGCGCCGCAGGAAATCGGCGTTGCCGAGCTTGGCGTCGATCTTGGCGATCTCCTTCTGCTCGGCGGCGACGCCCTTTTCAAGCCGCGCGCGCTCGGCCGCGAAGTCGATGACGCCCTCGAGCGGCAGCGCCAGGACCGTGCCGCGCGCGACGACCTGAACCGACTGCGGCGGGGCCTTCGGTTGCAATTCGATGCCGGACAGGCGCGCCAGGCGCTTGACGGTCTCGGTCCAACGTTGAGCGCGGCGCGCGTCGGCCTCCGTGGCGCCGACCAGGACCAAAGGAATCTGCGCGCCGGCGGGCACGTTCATTTCGGCGCGCACCGAGCGCACCTGCGACACGACATCGACGACCCAGCCGATCTCCGTCTCGGCCTCCGCGTCCTCGAGCCCGCGCAGATCGGGCCACAAGGCAAGGGCGAGCATGGACTCGCGCGGAAGCTCCTGACCGCGGATCGACCAGATCTCTTCGGTGAGGAAAGGCATGAAAGGATGGAGCAGCTTGCAGATCTGGTCGAGCACGAAACCGATGACGTCCCGCGCCTCGTCCTTGGCCGGGCCGTCCGCCCCCTGCAGGAGCGGCTTGGCCAGCTCCAGATGCCAGTCGCAGAAGATGTTCCAGACGAAGCGATAGGCCGCTTGCGCCGCCTCGTTGAACTTGTACTGGACGAGCGCCGTTTCGACCTCGGTGACGGCGCGCGCGGTTTCCCCGATGATCCAGCGGTTCAGCACTTCCCTGACCCGGGTCGGATCGAAGCCGAGATGGCCGCGACACTGGTTCATTTCCGCAAAGCGCGCGGCGTTCCAGAGCTTGGTCGCGAAATTGCGGTAACCCTCGACGCGCGAGGTCGCGAGCTTGATGTCGCGCCCTTGCGCGGCCATGGCCGCAAGGGTGAAACGCAGGGCGTCGGCGCCAAAAGTGTCGATGAGTTGCAGGGGATCGATGACATTCCCCTTCGACTTCGACATTTTCGCGCCCTTCTCGTCGCGCACGAGCGCGTGGAGATAGACGTGGCGGAACGGGACCTTTTTCTGGAAATGCAGCCCGAACATCATCATGCGGGCGACCCAGAAAAAGATGATGTCGAAGCCGGTGACCAGCACGTCGGTCGGATAGCGCGCCGCAAGGTCGTTTTTCTCTTCCGGCCAGCCGAGCGTCGACATCGGCCAGAGGGCCGAAGAGAACCAGGTGTCGAGCACGTCGTCGTCGCGGGTCAGGAGGCCCGCGGCCTGATCGGGATCGTTGGCGATCGCCTCGGCCTCGGCGTCCGTG
>JAJXYV010000082.1 GCA_021780435.1 Pseudomonadota bacterium | reverse complement strand
TGGCAATCGCACACGGGTTTCGAAGGGAAGGAATTGACCAAGGAATCAGGCGTCGATGAGAACCAGCCAAAGCCATCTTTTGACGATTGATCGCGTCCGTCCGCCAAATTGCGCCGGCGAAATCGGAATGACCATCTGCCCGGGGATCGGCAATCCCTACTCCCTGAGCGGCGTCGGGGCGCAGGATCGAAGGCTGGCTGCCGATCTCGACACGATCCGGGCGCAAAACGCGACGACGCTCGTCACGTTTCTCGAAACCGATGAATTTCACCTGCTGCGTGTTGAGGATCTGGAAGCCGAAACGAGAAAGCGGGGCATGGACTGGGTCCATCTGCCGATTCGCGGCGGTGACGCGCCGGGCATGAACTTCGAGCGGCGGTGGACCGAAGCGGGCGAGGCGTTGCATCGCGAATTGTCCCGCGGCGTGCTGATCGTTTTGCATTGTCGTGGCGGCCTCGGACGAACGGGAACAGTGGCCGCCAGGCTTTTGATGGAGCGCGGCGCCGCAGCGGAAGAGGCAATCCGACAGGTCAGGGAAGCACGGCCGGGCGCCATCGAGACCGCAGAGCAGGAAAATTACCTTCGCAACCTGCCGCAGCGAATGGGCTTCGCAAATATCGTCAAGAAACTCGCAACGGCGGCCAGACAGCCGCCGGATTGAGCGGAGGGTCCTTAAGTGGATTTGCTATCTCTGTCGCCGCGGTAGCGCAGCGCCTCCACCAATAGCGCGAAGGCGGCCGACGGCTGGCGGCGGCTCGGGTAATAGAGGTGATGCCCGGCAAACGGCGGACACCATGCGTCCAACACTCTGACCAGCCTGCCGGCGGCGATGTGCTGCGCGACAATATCGTCGGGCATGCTGCACAGGCCAAAGCCATCGAGACAGGCCCGCACGATCATGCGGGCGCTGTTGAAGGTGAATTGTCCATCGACCCTCACCTTCAACTCGCGGCCATCCTTCTCGAACTCCCAGGCATAGAGTCCGCCGGCGGTCGCCATGCGCAGGTTCAGGCAGATATGCTCGGCCAGATCCTGTGGGATTTTCGGTTTTGGGCGTCCCGCGAAATAGCTCGGGGCGCCGACTACGGCCATGCGCAAGTCCGGTCCGATGCGGACAGCGATCATGTCCTTGGCGATCGACTCGCCGAGCCGCACCCCGGCGTCGAAGCGCTCGGCGACGATGTCGGACAGCGCCGGGTCGATCACGAGTTCGATGTGAATGTCGGGATAATCAGGCGCCAGCCGCCTCATCGCCGGCCACAGGATGCTGTGCGCCGCATGTTCTGACGTCGTGATGCGAATGTTGCCGGCCGGCTTGTCGCGGAACTCGCTGATTGCGGCGATCTCGGCTGAAATCTGCTCCAGGGCCGGCGCGAGCGTCTTGAGCAGCCGCTCGCCCGCTTCCGTCGGCGCAACGCGGCGGGTCGTGCGCACCAGCAGGCGCACGCCGAGGCGTTCCTCCAGCCGCCGGATCGTATAGCTGAGCGCGGATTGCGATGTGCCGAGCTTCGCGGCGGCGCGCGTAAAACTCTGTTCGTCGGCGACGACCAGAAAGGCGTTGAGATCGACCAGTTCTTCCCGACGCATTCATGAATTCCCGATATGGCCTCATGCTAATTATAGCGGCTAATCAATTCGCGCGCGCCATGAGAAATTGCCGTTGGCTATCGACGACGAGAGGGTTTGAGAATGGAGATCTGGCGCAACGGCTCGCGGCCATCGACCAAGGGACCGGAGGATTGGTTCACCGGCGCCGTGCGGATCGACGCCCCTTTTGGCGGCGACGGCGGCGCCCGTGTCAGCGGCGCGACTGTCACTTTCGAGCCGGGCGCGCGTACGGCCTGGCATACCCACCCGTTGGGACAAACCTTGATCGTGACCGCCGGATCGGGGCGGGTCCAGCGCGCTGGCGGCGCCATCGAAAATATACGGCCTGGCGACATCGTCTGGATCGCGCCCGGCGAAAAGCACTGGCATGGCGCCGCGCCGGAGTGCGCCATGACCCATATCGCCATTGCGGAAACAGTCGACGGCAAGGTCGTCGACTGGATGGAGAAGGTCAGCGACGGCGAATATAGCGCCTGACCGATCGAAAGAGCCCAAGCTCCAAAGGACGAAATATGCTCGGAACAGTTCTTTACGGCCCCCGCGACATCCGCTGCGAAGAGGTCGCCGAACCGAAAATCCTTCATCCCACCGACGCCATCATCAAGCTCTCGGCAACTTGCATCTGCGGCTCGGATCTCTGGCCCTATCGCGGCCTGAATGAGGTGAGCCAGCCCATGCACATGGGCCATGAATATTGCGGCGTCGTCGTCGAGGTTGGCAGTGCGGTGAGGACCGTGAAGCCGGGCCAGTTCGTTGTCGGCTCCTTCTGTATCTCCGACAATACGTGCCCGCATTGCCGCCGGGGCTTCCAGTCGTCCTGCGAACAGCGCGAGTTCATGTCGGGCGCGCAGGCGACGCTGGCGCGCGTGCCGCTTGCGGACGGAACTCTGGTCGCGACCGCCGAAACGCCGACAGAAGACCTGATCCCGAGCCTGCTCGCGACTTCGGACGTGCTGGGCACCGGTTGGTACGCCGCCGATGCGGCGCGCGTGCAGCCCGGATCGACGGTCGTGGTCGTCGGCGACGGCGCCGTGGGCCTGATGGGCGTGCTGGCGGCCAAGCAGATGGGCGCCGCACGCATCATCGCCATGAGCCGTCACAAGAGCCGGCAGGAACTGGCGCTGGAATATGGCGCGACGGATATTGTGGCGGCGCGCGGCGAGGAAGGCGTGGCCAAGGTTCGCGATCTGACGCAGCGCATCGGCGCGGATTCCGTTCTCGAATGCGTCGGCACGCAGGAGTCGATGTCCCAGGCGCTCGCCTGCGCGCGTCCGGGATCGATGATCGGCTATGTCGGCGTCCCGCATGGCGTGCAATTCGACGGGCAGCGCCTCTTCTTCACGCAGGTGGGATTGATGGGCGGTCCGGCTCCTGTCCGCCGCTTTCTGCCGCACCTGATGGACCTCGTTCTGACGCGCAAGATCAACCCCGGCAAGGTCTTCGACCTGATCGTGCCGCTCGCCGACGTCGCCGAGGGCTACAAGGCCATGGACGAGCGCCGCGCCATCAAGACCCTGTTGCGCGTCTGAGCCTCCGTGAACAATGGGGTCCAACAGACCAAAGGAAAGGCCACGTCCCCGACGCGGCCTTTCATCGTTTGAAAGAGCGTCAAGTTCAAATCGAACTGACGCCGATGCTTTCGCGAGAATGCAGACTGGGATCGAGCGCCAGATCGCCGATCAGGGCTGCGAGCCCGTCCAGAGAGACTCGTGTCCGACGAAGGGTTCCCCCTTCACCGTGATGCGTGTCTTGGCTCCGCTCGCGTGGCCGTCCAGGTCAGCGATAGGAGAGTTGCAGCAAGGCCTCGGGAAGCCGTGCGCCCTCAATCCGGATTTTCGAAAAGGCCGCCTTGATCTCTGCGAGGTCTTGCGCGCTCAACGCGACCTGCGCAGCGCCGACATTCTCTGCGATACGGTCCCGACGACGCGTGCCGGGAATCGGGACAATGAACGGCGCTTGCGTCAGCAGCCAGGCGAGCGCGACTTGCGCAGGCGTAGCCGCCTTACGCGCCGCGACCGCGCGCAGCAGATCGACGATGCCCCTATTGGCCTCACGCGCCTCGCTTGTGAAGCGGGGAGAATTCGCCCGGAAGTCGCCAACCTCGATTGGCGTGGCCGCGTCGATCTTGCCGGTGAGGAAACCGGCGCCGAGGGGGCTCCAGGGCACGAAGCCAATGCCCAACTCCGCGCATAGCGGCAGGATTTCCGACTCTGGATCGCGGGTCCACAGCGAATATTCGCTTTGAATGGCGGCGACCGGCTGGACTGCATGCGCGCGGCGAATGGTTGCGGCGGCGGCCTCCGAGAGGCCGAAATGCCTCACCTTGCCGGCCGCGATCAGGTCCCTGACTGTTCCGGCCACGTCCTCGATCGCCACGTCGGGATCGACGCGGTGCTGGTACAAGAGGTCGATGCGGTCCGTGCGCAGGCGCTTCAACGAGGCGTCGACGACGGCGCGAACATGATCCGGTCGGCTGTTGAGGCCGTTGCGGCGGGCGCCCGTTGCGGGATCGACGTCGAAGCCGAATTTGGTGGCGATGACGACCTCGTCGCGGATCGGCGCCAGCGCCTCGCCGACCAGTTCCTCATTGGTCCAGGGGCCGTAGACTTCGGCGGTGTCGAAAAAAGTGACGCCGAGGTCATAGGCTCCGCGAATGGCGCGGATGGCCTCGTCCTTTTCCGGCGAGACCCCATAGATCGAGGTGAAGCTCATCGCGCCGAAGCCGATCTCGGAAACTTCGAGGGCGCCGAGTTTGCGGGTCTTCATGATTGATTCTCCAATTGAGTTGGGACGCCTTCAGCGATCGATCGCCGCGTCGAGGCCCGCCGAAAGCGGCGCTCCCTTGACCTCGATGGCCGCAAAAACGGCGTCGATCTGGCGCAGGTCGTCGGCGGAAAGATCGAGTTCGGCGGCGGGCAGATTGTCGTCGAGATGGGCGACCGCCGTGGCGCCAGGGATGGGGACGATCCAGGGCTTTTGCGACAGCAGCCAGGCGAGCGCGATCTGTGCGGGCGTCGCGCACTTGCTTGCAGCGAAGGCGCGTAGGAAATCGACAACCTTGAAATTGGCTTCCAAAGCCTCGGGCGTAAAGCGCGGAAAATCCTTGCGCAGGTCGTTGGGATCGTCGAATTTCATGTCGCGGGTGATCTTGCCGGTGAGAAAGCCCTGGCCGAGCGGGCCCCAGGCGACCAGGCCGATGCCGAGCTCTTCGCAAACGGCGAATTTGGTCATTTCGGGTTCGCGCATCCATAGAGAGTAGTGGTCCTGGATGGCGGTCACCCGCTGGACGGCGTGCGCGCGCCGGATATTCGCGCCGCTGGCTTCTGAGAGGCCGAAATGCCGGACCTTGCCTTCGGCAATCAGGTCCTTCACCGCGCCCGCGACCTCTTCCATGGGAACCACCGGATCGACGCGGTGCTGGTAGAGCAGATCGATGTGGTCGGTGCGCAGACGCTTCAGCGATCCCTCGACCACCTCGCGGATATGCGCGGGCTGGCTGTCCAGTCCGACGAGTTGGCGATTGCTGTCAATTTTGAATCCGAATTTGGTGCAGATCAGCACCCGGTCGCGGATGGGCTGAAGCGCCTCACCGACTAGTTCCTCGTTGACGAAGGGACCATAGCCCTCGGCCGTGTCGAACAAGGTCACGCCGCGATCCACGGCGGTACGGATGACGCGCAGCGCCTCCTTGCGCTCCGTGGCCGGGCCGAGGCCGAAACTCAGGCCCATGCAACCGAGGCCGATGGCGGAAGTTTCGAGATTTTGTCCAAGCTTTCGCGATTTCATGGGATTGTCCTTGATTTGGAGACAAGGGGCGAACGGGTCTGCTGCGGCGGGTGCGCCGCGCGGATCAGTTCAAATTTCTTGTTGCCGGGACGAAACCCCAGGCGCAGGCGGCGCATCCCAGGCCGGACAGCGCGATGGTCAGGCCCATCGGCCAGGGCGTGCCGTCGGCGAGAGCGCCGACCAGGCCCGAACCGGCGACGCCGGAGCCATATTGCAGTGCGCCAACCAGAGCCGAGACCGCGCCGGCGCGCTCGGGGAATGCGGACAGCGCGCCAGCGATGGAATTGGCGACGATGAAGCCGGTCGCGGCGACAAAGACCAGCAGCGGCGCAACGAGACCTGCAAGACCGCCCAGGCCGGACGATGTCTCGAAGGCCAGAACCAGACCGGAGACTGCGGCGGTGAGCGCGCCGATTTTCAGGAGACGCGCGCCGCCAAGGATCGCGACGAGACGTGCGTTGAGCAGGTTGGCGGCCATGACGCCGACGATCCCCAGCCCGAACAGCAACCCGTACCAGCTTGGCGGCACGCGATAAAAATCGATGTAGGTGAAGGGCGTGCCGGCAATATAGGCAAACATGCCGCCATAGAAGAAGGCGCCCGCGCCGGCGAAGCCGAGAATGCGTCTTTCTCCGAGCAGACGGACGTAATTGCCGAAAGCGGCGCGTAAAGGCTCGCGATTCCTGCGCTCGATGGGGAGGGTCTCGGGCATAGTCGCGAGGGCTGCGAGCGTGACGGCGCCGACGGCGACCAGCGTCCAGAAGATCGCGCGCCATGAGGCGATAGCCAAAATCTGCCCGCCGAGAAGCGGTCCGATCAGCGGGGCCACGGCCATGACGGTCATCAGCGTCGACATCATCTGCGCCGCCTTCTCGCCTTCGTAGAGGTCGCGCACCATGGCGCGCGAAAGGACGACGGCGGCGCAGGCGCCGAGCGCCTGCACGATCCGCCAGCCCATGATCTGACCGGGACTCGCGGCCAGCGCGCAGCCGGCTGAGCCGATCGCGAAGATGATCAGGCCGAGTGCGACCGGGGCGCGGCGACCGTAACGATCGCCGATCGGCCCCCAGACAAGTTGGCCGAGGCTAAAGCCAATCAAATAGCCTGAAATCGTCCATTCCATCGCGCCGGGGCCACCCCGCAAGGCGCTCGCCATGGCTGGAAGCGCCGGGAGATAGAGGTCGGTCGAGATGGAGGCGAAGCCCATGAGCGCGCTCAGCAACGCAAGGACGCCGAGGCCGCCTTTGCCGGCCTCCGCCTTCGTCAGGATGTGTTCCGCGGTCCGCCCCATTCAGCGGCCCGTCGTCGCGAGAAGAGCGGCGGGGTAGCGTTCACCTTCGACCTTGATCGCAGCGGCAGCTTGCTGGATCTCCGCAAGGTCGGCCTGCGTCAGATCGATAAAGGCGCCAGCGAGATTCTCTTCGAGACGGCTCAGCTTCGTCGTGCCAGGTATCGGGACGATCCAGGGTTTTTGCGCAAGAAGCCAAGCGAGCGCGATCTGGGCTGGCGTCGCCTGCTTGCGGTCCGCGATTTGCCTCAGGAGATCGACCAGCGCCTGATTGTCCGCCATAGCCTCGGGCGTGAAGCGCGGCAGGATGGCCCGGAAATCATCCTTGTCGATCTTCGTATCCTTGCCCATGGCGCCAGTCAGAAAGCCCTTGCCAAGCGGGCTGTAGCAGACAAAGCCGATCCCGAGCTCCTCGCAGGCTTCGAGAATGCCATTGGTCTCGGGGCCGCGGGTCCAAAACGAATATTCGTTTTGCACGGCGGCGACGGGCTGTACCGCATGGGCGCGGCGCAGCGTGGCGGCGCCCGGCTCGGACAGCCCGAAATGCTTCACCTTGCCTTCGGCGATCAAATCCTTGACCGCGCCCGCGACGTCCTCGATAGGAACGGCGAGATCGACGCGGTGCTGGTAAAGCAGATCGATGACTTCAATATTCAGGCGCCGCAGCGACCCCTCAACGGCTTCGCGGATATGTGCCGGGCGGCTATCGAGGCCCGACTGCTTGCCGGTTTCGGGATCGATGTGGAATCCAAATTTGGTGGCGATGACGACCTCGTCACGGAACGGCGCGAGCGCTTCGCCGACCATTTCCTCGTTGGTGAAGGGACCATAGATCTCGGCGGTGTCAAAGAAAGTGACGCCCCGTTCGTAAGCCGCCCGGATCAGGGCGATCCCACTAGCCTTATCGACGCTGTGCTGCTGTCCATAACCAAAATTCAGGCCCATGCAGCCGAAACCGAGCGCCGACACTTCAAGGCCGCTTTTTCCAAGAACACGCTTTTTCATGTCCTGCCTCCAATTGATCCATCGCATCGTCGCGTGGAAACATAATCGGAGAAGCGCCAATCAATTAGACGGCATAGATCGCATGGGGCTATATCTATATTTCATGAATGGTTGAGACGGCTTACGGCTCAGGGTCCACGTTGGCATCAAATGCAGCCTCCCATCCCACGCCCGCTTCCCGCCCAACTTTACCCTAGCGGGCCGTATCGGCGTTGGTCCGCTTTCCGCCGGAAGCCGCCGGCCGTCCGACGGCAGTTCCCAATAATCAGTGCCCACGAACCATTCCCGCACTTTGGCGCCGTAGGGGGCAGTCGCGCGTGGGCTGACCACACACCCCCGCTGGCCTACGAGCTTGGCGCGGGCTGTCCGTTGACCACCGCGGTGCGCTGCCCGAGGGGAACGGCGGCGCCAACCGCATTCACAGCCGGGCCGGCCCG